>JAAYCU010000130.1 GCA_012729595.1 Phycisphaerales bacterium | reverse complement strand
GTTGGCGATGTGCTGGCGACTGCCCCGCTTCTCATCGCAGGCGAGCACGACCCTCTCCCGTAAATCCATTGAGTAGGTCATGCATATATATCGGCAAATGCTACGCTATTTCGTGAAATGCTCTAGCTTGAGGTGCTTGGAGAATGGCACAATAGTCTAATATCGTGCGTATCTCCGAAGATGACACCCCACGAATCCGGGCGAAGTTGAAGACGCGTTTTATTGCCCCGAATCGATGAGACGAGTAGGTCGGCGATTTGCCCATCGCAATCGTTTGATCGTAGTAGGCGGCAATATGTCGCTGGGTAACCTCCCGTACCGTCCTTACCCCTACGGATTTGCTGAACTCGCCCCAGAACTGCTTGACCTTGCCCCGCCAATCATGGGTCACATCGGCCTTCTCCTCGAACAGCGTAAGCAGCGAAACCAGCGTAGGAGACTCGCGAGGTTCCGGCAGCGTCTCCAATCGATCCAGAGGGTAGCCGGTTGCTTCGGCGGCCAACTTGCGTAAGCCCGGATCATCGAGTACCCGCTGCATGGCGACAAACACCTCGTCCAGGCTCAACACCTCGTAGTCGGTAAGGGTTCGCCGGTCCTCAGAAATCCAGGACTCATTCGCGAGGGCAGACGTGCGGAGTTCGTCCCCAGATAGATTTTGCTCCAGTTGTTTGAGTTCTTCCTCGTCCGGAACGCCAGAGGGCCAGCCTGCCGCTGCGATCTTTTCGTCGGTGAGTGCTTCGGGATACCTATAGGACTTGGTAACGATGATGTTGCAGTCCTTCTGCTGCGTTTCCCACAGGTGCAGGCGACGGATTGCGTCCTTGAGATCGAAACCAAGCCAGACTATCGGTTTCGAGCCGGTCACAAAATAGCGGTACTTCTCGATAATCCTGTGGCCGCGATGGTCGAGGACATATTGACCGTCGGAATCGGTCTTGTATTTGAAGGCTACCGAAGACAGATTGGGAACTGGCTGACCATCGAAACCGATGACCGGCTTGTGCTGATGTCCTCTGCGTCGAGGAGCATTTACGGATACGGACATTTGCCTAACTCCTTAGCTAAAATCTGGCTAAGGGGATTATATTTGCTTTCACATTTGCTTTCAATCTGCGTTTTTGATAGCGAAAACCCATTGCGCGAGGGGGGAGTCGAACCCCCACGGGTTACCCCACAGGATCCTAAGTCCTGCGCGTCTGCCAGTTCCGCCACTCGCGCGTAAGCGTACTATATCCAAATGAATGGCAGTACTCAAAGGTTGTCTCAATCAATTCTTTGCGGAAATGTCATGGAAGTAGGGGTACGTTGATCAGACTCTCGATTCCGGCCATCAAGCCATTCACCCCTTATCGGTCCATACTCGGTAATGTCTTTTCTGATCGCGATTCGGGAGGTTGCCAAACGCCGGTTATGCCGGTAAACTACTGAAACAACTGAGTTGATTGCTTTGCGTCCTTAGCTCAATTGGTAGAGCAGCTGGCTCTTAACCAGCGGGTTCAAGGTTCGAGTCCTTGAGGACGCATTTCTTGTGCGCAGGTTTGCAATCATGCATTAGAGTCGACGGTCTCGGTGACACATTCTTATGCTATTGTAATATAAAGATTTACATGCTTATCTATCCTTCCGTGGGCTCGGCCTTTTCTGTGCCCGCAGGCTGTGTATGAGTGACCGTAGAAGGGTGCGGCAGGGGCGGCAGGCCCGTTCGTCCGGGTCACCGCATTCCCCACGTCAAAACGAGGGCCGCCCGGCAAATTGCCGCCGTTGGCGTCGCGGTCCATAATACGCTACGGGCGCCAGTCCGGCACACAAGATCGTGACCACGGCTTTTCCGTTTATCGTATGAACTGTGGGTGGACGTGTATAATGGCGCTCGCATGATGAGGAACGATTATCCAGGGAAAAGGATACGGCATGCTTAATCGAGAGAAAGCGGTGGCCGTCGAGGCCGCCCGGCAGGCGGGGCGGCTGCTGGTCGATATATTCGAGCACCCACGGACCATCGAGACCAAGGGGGCCTCGTATAATCTGGTCACCGAGGCCGACCGGCGGTCGGAGGAATTGATCCTTGCGCTGATCCATGAAGCCTTTCCGCATCACGCCATCCTGGCCGAGGAGTCGGACATTGTTCCGCCGGAATCCGAATATCTCTGGGTTGTGGACCCGCTCGACGGGACCACGAATTACGCCCATCGCTACCCGATGTTCGCGGTATCGATCGCCCTATGGCAACAGGGCCGGCCGGTGCTGGCGGTGGTGTACGACCCGCTGCGCGATGAACTCTTTCAGGCGGAGCGCGGCACCGGAGCGTTCCTGAACGAACAACCTATCCGAGTCAGCGCGACAACCAGCCTGCGGCAAGCGCTGTTGGGCACCGGTTTCTACTACGAGCGGGGCGAGCCGATGCGCCGCACGTTGCGGCAGATTGAAGCCTTTTTCGATGTGCCCATCCATTGTATCCGGCGCGACGGCTCGGCCGCCCTCGATCTCTGTTACGTCGCCGCCGGACGGTACGACGGCTTCTGGGAGCTGACCCTCGGCCCCTGGGATTACGCGGCCGGTATGCTGGTGATCGAGGAAGCCGGCGGGATCGTCACTGACGCCGCCGGTCAAGCCATCGGCCTGTTCAGTCGCAACATCCTCGCGGCCAATTCGATGATACATAAGGACATGCTGGCCGTCCTGGCCCGGACAGCATGATGGATGGAGTTGCGTTCGTTATATCTTTATTGTAATCCGTCATGGCGGTATTGGCCGACGATGCAGGATCGAGGCGGTCAGGCTGGCCCACATCTAATTGTAGCAATACAAGTTGGATTCATATACCATGTTGGCCGGTAGGTATGTGTTCGCGAACAAGTAACTCGGCATGGGATGTCGCATCATAATACGGGACGCTATTTCCCCGGCGGTCTCCTCCCGTTACGGTGGGATATTTCGGTATGGCGGCTCTGATTGGCCATGTCGAGCGAATATGTGGGTACGCGAAACACGTATACGGTAGCCAGCATTTGCCGGTCGGATATTGCCTGCTCACGTTAGGCTCCGCGAGTACTGACTATGTTTCATTGCCCAATCCAAGTTGCCCGGCGGGAGGAGAAATTCGTGCCCGACGCCCGCCGGGTCATCACCCGTTTGTTTCTTCCCGGCTCGACGGAGCGAATCAAATCCATTATCCAGCGGGTGCTGGCCATGGACGAAGACGGGGCCGCCCGCTGGCTGGAACGGGTTATCCGTAATTTCGCCACGCGGCATAAACACCTGTCCGCCGTCTGGCAGGCCCACTTCGACGAGGTAGCCCACCTGATCGAGTCGGATACTCCGCTTTCGGTGGAACGACAGCATTTGATCGGCGCGTACCTGACCAGCGAATATTCGTTCGAGGCCGCCGCCCTGTTCAACCCGTCGATCGTCGCCCACCACGATCAAAGCGGTCTGCCGGACGGCGCCCTGCGCTTCCTGATGAGTCTGCGGGCGACGGGCGAAGGCCATGTTTCCTCCATTGTATTTCGCACCGGGATCATCGCCGCGGATGGCGAGATGCATTTCGACCCGGTCAGCCCCTTCGCCCACAGTCTCAAACCCAAACGGGACACCCGCTACGATAAGCAGACTTTTTTCTACAAGGTGATCGAGGTCGGGGCCTACACCGATCAGGCCGGTGACGTGCTGGACCGACTGGGGGATACTTTCATGTTGGCCGAGTTGGAGGAGGCTATTGCCGATGTCCGGAACCAGCCGGGCGACGGTGAGGCGTTCAACGCGACCGCAGAGCGGCTCCTCTGGGTAGCCCGGTCCAATTATGAATTGGAACTGCCGCCGCGCACCAATGTTTCTGAAGTGGTGATTTTCCCCTCAACCGAGAATGAAAGCCGAGGCATCGAGGACATGCGTCTGGTCCGTTTTCAGGACGACGACGGGACGGTCGTTTATTACGGAACCTATACGGCCTACAACGGGTTTACCATTCTGCCGCAACTGATGGAGGCACGGGATTTCTGCGCGATTCGCATCATGACCCTCAACGGCAAGTATGCCCAGAACAAGGGGCATGCCCTGTTTCCCCGGCGGGTCGGCGGGTGGTACATGATGAGTTCGCGGGTGGACGGTGAGAACCTGTACCTCATGAAATCCAAGAACGTGCGCTTCTGGAACGACGCGGAGAAGGTCCAGGTTCCCGTCCGTCCCTGGGAATTCGTGCAGATCGGCAACTGCGGCTCGCCCCTCGAAACCGAGCACGGCTGGCTACTGCTCACCCACGGCGTCGGGCCTATGCGTCAGTATTGTATTGGGGTATCGCTGCTGGATCTGCGGGATCCTCTCCGCGTACTCGGGCATCTGAGGGAACCGCTGCTGGTGCCTCTGGAAAGCGAGCGTGACGGTTATGTGCCTAACGTCGTGTATTCCTGCGGAGCCATCATCCACCAGGATCGCCTGATCATCCCCTACGCCATGTCCGATAGTGCCACGAGCTGCGCTACCGTGGATGTGAACGAATTGCTTTTTCACCTACGGAAAAGTTGACCGCACCATGGCTGGTTGGGGGTATCTCAAGGTAATTTGCGATCATTGTTGAGCCGGTTGCGTTGTAGTCCCTATATCTGTGAACCCGGAGGGGGTTGAGCCATGCCGAAGCAGCCAACCCTGTCGGCGAGAGAGGGCGAAAGCGGCTTGGATT
>JAAYCU010000129.1 GCA_012729595.1 Phycisphaerales bacterium | reverse complement strand
TGGGTCGAACATCGTCCTTGACAAGCAATGTTCCCCTCGGGAGGCCCACTATATCAAACAACCGCAAGCTGTAAATGCTTGTATTATAGGACGTTACGTGGGCGCGCTTGGCGAGTTACGCCCAATTGATTTGTATTTGAGCGGCAAATAGGTACAATTGAATATTAGAGTAGAGCGACTGGGGGGTTAATGCACTACGCTGGCGCACTCGCCAACGGCTCTGAGCTTAGCCTGTCGGATTCTGCCACCCAGAAACTCACGCGGATCACGAAAAACACTTATCTCAAGGAGAAAATCATGAAACAAATTATCACAGCCTTTGTGTCGCTTGTTCTAATCACGTCCGCCGTCGGCGCCGACATACGCATTACCGAGTATATGTACCGAGGCGCGGTCGACAGCAGTAGTAATCGCGAACGGGAATTCATCGAGCTGACGAACATAGGGAGCGTACCGATCGATATGGACGGTTGGAGTTTTGATGACGATAAACGGACTCCAGGAATTTTTGATTTAAGTTCGTTCGGCATAGTCATGCCGGGCGAATCCGTGATCATCACAGAAACAACCGTTGAACGATTTCGCGACGAGTGGTCTTTGGATATGTCGATCAAGATCATCGGAGATTTGGGCAACCCGACCGGAAATAATCTCGGGCGCGCAGACGAGATTAATATTTACGACGCGCTTGGCATACTCGTCGATCGCCTGACCTACGGGGATGAGGTTTTCCCTGGCAGCATCCGCACGGACGGGGCCAGCGGATGGGTCAGCCAGGCCGGCCTCGGAATGAATGATCCGTACGAGTGGACCCTGTCGTCCATCGGAGATATGCAAAACTCATGGGCCGCGTTGAGCGGAGACATCGGCAGCCCGGGCGTGCATGTGATTCCGGAACCGGCCGCTCTGCTGCTTTTGGCAGGCGGATTGATGGTATGCAATCGTCGCCGCCCTGCTAATCGCGTTACAACGGATTCCAAGGCCAAGTAAAAATTGCTTAAGCATCGCGCCGCCGACTGGTCGGGAAGTGGTTCACGCAGCCATTACGGGCGCAACGCGAATCCGAGTAGATTGCGACCCGCACCCCGGTAACGGCGATGGACAAACAAGTCCAACAATACCGGGCGGGACATCGGACCGGACCATGGCGCGATAACAATAAAAACGCATTCGGCCTTCAGGGGCCGGCAAACGGCGCGTTCCCCAGCGTTTGTCTGCCTTTTCGCGTATCAGAGATGGGGATCAAATCGATATCTGCTGGAGTATGTTATGTCGTCTATGACTGCTACCTCGTGGCGGCTTGTCCTGATAGGAATGCTTGCCTTGGCGGCCCCGACAATGTCTCAGGACATCGTCATTAACGAATTTATGGCCGTCAATTCGGATATCAGCGCATTGCGCCCCTTACCATCGCTCAATCTATTCACTATCGTCAACGGAGAGCATGTCTACGAGGACTGGATAGAACTGCATAATTTATCCGACGAAACGATCGATTTAGCGGGGTGGTATCTCACGGACAATACTAACAATCTGACCAAGTGGCAGTTTCCGGCAGGCTACAGTATTGCGCCGAACGGCTATCTGGTTGTATACGCCTCCAAAAAGGAAGTCGCGAAATACGGTTACCCATTCGTGGATGATTTGGGAAAGTTACATACCACCTTCGCCCTTTCCCGCGAAGGGGAATGCGTGGCTCTGGTGCGACCCGACGGCGTGACCATCGAGCATGCTCATTCGAATTATCCCATGCAACGGGGGCTGGTATCCTACGGCATAGGAGCGGATAGCAATACCGGTTATTTGACGGGCGTTACCATCGGAGCGGCCAATACCGGAACTCACGCGGGCGTTGTGGATCAGCCTTCGTTCAGTGTTACCCGCGGGTTCTATGAAACCCCGTTCCTGGTCCATCTGACCTGCGCGACGCCGGGCGCGGTGATTCGGTATACCATAGACACCTCGGAACCGACGGCTAGCACCGGAATTATTTATAATCCATCCCAGCCGATTGCAGTTGCGTCTACGACTTGCCTGCGGGCGGCGGCATTTAAAAGCGGGTATCTTTCATCGACAATCGTTACCCACACATACATTTTCCTGAATCAGGTATTGGTGCAGGCCACGAACCCGTCAACCGGCGAGCAGGTGGTGCCGACGGGTTATCCGGCAATCTGGCCCGGGGGTACGTACAAGGAGCAACCCGGCGATTATCAGGTGGATCCGGATATCGCTTCCCCGTCAGGCCTGTTCGGCCATTTGTATGCGGCAACGCTTAAAAGCGATCTGCAAGCTGTTCCGACGGTGTCGGTGGTCGTCCCGTTGGAGCATTTCTTTGGCTCACCAATGGGGATTTATACCCATGAAAACCAGGATGGCACGGAACGAGCCGGCTCGGTGGAATTCATCGATCCCACGGGCACCGAGGCATTTGCCACGAATTGCGGCGTCCGCATGCAGGGCGGATCGTCTCTGTTCCGTTGGTCGATTTTCAAGCTTTCGCTGCGTCTACGATTTCGCGGTGGGTATGGCGGTTCACTGGATTATCCACTGTTCGGAGAGCATGCGGCGAGCAGTTTCGAAAATCTGATTCTTGATGCGCGTCACAATATGACGTGGGCATATGACGGTGATGTCGTTCAAAAGGTACGCGCAACCTATGTTCGCGACCGGGTGGCCGCCGATCTGCAATTGGCGATGGGGGGATACGCCAGTCAGGGACGGCCTATACATTTATATCTCAACGGCCTGTATTGGGGGATGTACTGGGTACAGGAACGTCCGGATCATTGGTTTGCTGCGTCATACCTGGGCGGCGATGGCGAGGATTACGACGCACTGAAGCACAACGCCAATACGGTGGTTAAGGGAAGTAATGATGACTACCTGGCCATGTTCGCACTTTCCGCAACCGCACCCGACCCCATAACCGCCCTCGATAACCTCCGGCAACAACTGGCCGTCGAGGAATTCATCGATTATATGATCGCCAATTTCTATCTCGGCAACGCGGACTGGGACGGATCCAATTGGTTCGCGTCCTGTAATCGTTTCGATCCCGCTGGCCGCTGGCGCTGGCATATGTGGGACGCCGAGCACTGCCTGGACACCGGATATGTCTGGCTGCCCACTGAGGATGTTACAACTAAAAACAACCCCATGGCGCCGACAGGGCTGCATCAGAAATGGATCGCCAATCCGGAATATCGGATGCTGTTCGCCGATCGGGCCCATAAGCACATGTTCAACAATGGGGTGCTAACACCGTCCAACTTCGCGGCGCTATTCGCGAATCGGGTCAACGAGATCGACCGGGCGATAGTTGGAGAGTCGGCGCGCTGGGGCGATACTCGGCGTCCGACAGGCCCCCCCTATACGAGAAACAACGAGTGGCTGACCGAATGCAACCGTCTTTTGCAACAGTACATACCCGGACGCACGAATACCGTACTCGGCCAGTTTACCAGCAAGAATCCCGCTTGGTATCCGTCGGTCGGGGCACCGGCATTCCTGATCAACGGTCAGTCTATGCATGGCGGCGACGCCTCTATTGACGACACCCTGACCATCCAGAATCCGAACGCCTCGGGCACCGTATATTATACGAAGAACGGCGATGATCCGCGTTTGCCCGGAGGCGGCGTATCGCCTTCGGCACTGATCTACAACAGCGACATAACGCTAACAGGCCCATTGGCGATCAAGGCGCGCATTCTACATAACGGAACATGGAGCGCGCTGAACGAGGCCGCCTATACCTGCCCGGCTTCCCTTCTGCATTACTGGCATTGTAATTCTCTACCAAGCGGTACATTAACTACCATCATGTCGGAATATTCGATTATACCGGGGGACCAGATCACCTACCCGGGCTCCGGCAGCGGATATATGGATCGCGTCGATCCCGGCACGACACTCAACGCTCGAATGGATCAGCCCGCCGGTTATGCCCTGCGCGTCCGCAACCCGTCCAACACTCGCGAATTGTTACTGAAGCTTCCGACAACCGGCTATCAGTATATCAGCCTGTCCTACGCCGTAACTCGGACGGTCAACGGAGCGCAGACACAATCCATCTACTACCGGCTTGGCGATCAGGAGCCCTGGATTCCAAGGGCAGAGGAAATCGAGATTACCGAGCAATACCAGACGTACAGCTTTGATTTCTCGGGAATCCCCGGAGTTAATGACAATCCTGAATTCGCTGTGCGTATTATGTTCGGCGGCTCTAATGCTTCGGGCACGGAGGGCAATAACCGCTTCGACAATATCGCGATGGAAGGTTTGCCGATGGAAGGAACCAACCAGCCTCCGCAACCGGCCGAGGCGATCCCGTTTACCGAGGCGGTTGTGGGAACGCCGACCCTGGTCAATTTATCATCCCGTTTTATCGATCCGGATGGCGATGTGTTAATTTTCAGCGCGGAGGCCGACAAGCCCCTGGTCGTCGAGCCGACGGTATCCGGCAATGTGTTGACCCTGGCGCCGCTGTATCAGGGCGATGCCGTAATAACGGTGACCGCCGACGACGGATATAACTCACCGGTCGCCATCACGTTCCGGGTATTGGTCTATCCGGCGGCATGGAATCTTAATCAGGGAGGATTCTCCTTCACTGAGTGGGATCCAACGCATGCCGAGCATGTCTTTCCCGAAAATATACTCTTCCTGCAAAGCGACGAATCGGATCCTGATCTGAATAGCCCTTTGCAATTCGCCTATTTCATTCCGCATGACGATTATCATGATGACGATAGCAACACGATCGGCTTCCCATATAACGCTACGCGGCGTACCCGCCTGAACGGGCTCGGCGAGGACGGTATATCATTCATCAATACCGGCCGAGAGCGTGACCTTGGCGGGGCCCTGTTAGCCGTGAATACCCAAGGGGCCCCTTGGGTTTCCGTGGGATGGACGGCGGGAACCGTTCTCCAGAATTCACGCGTTTACGGGCTGCGTCTTCAGTACCGCCTGGGCATTACCGGGGAGTTCAGCGATGTGCTCCGGGACGACCAGCCGGTGGAATACGTCGCCGGACCCAACGGGGAGATTCAAACCATGCAGACGGCCATGCTACCGGCCGCCGCTCTCAACCAGCCTTACGTGCAGATTCTATGGCGTTATTACCACAAAATGGGGGAATCCGGGGCACGTGCGGAATTACGACTCGATGACCTTATCGTCGGCGCACCACGCGTACCAGCAGACTTTGACGGCGACGGCGATGTAGACCTTGAGGACTTCGGACTATTGCAAAGATGCTATAATATGTCACCCGCCACAGGAGATTGCGCCAAGGCAGACCTGTACCCCGACGGGGTGATCAACCAGGATGATTTCGCTGTTTTCCAAGCGTGCCTGAGCGGAGCGGGAAACCTCGCGAACATATACTGTTCCCCGTAACCGAAGGCCTGAAATGCATGGCACTGAAGCTTGATTACGCACCATCCAAGGGCTTCGACGTACACCCCGTGGCCAACAGAGAGCCCAGGGCCCGATGGCTCCGAAAGGCGACTATTTCCCTCTTGTGCGTGCCTTCGGGCGGGGAATCAACGGCAAGCACGGAACAACATGAGTAACCGTAAGCCGCTCTCGGCACGGCATGTTACAGTTCGCCATCGGTTGAGATCGGCTCGGATGATTCGTCGAGCGAATTATCGTGTGTTTCCATCAACGCGGTCGTCCGGGTCGCAAAGTCGGCAGCCGTTAGCGGCTCGCTACCCAACGGGCGAAGACACCGAATAGTACCACCACGGGTAGTGATAAATACCGCGTCGTTGACCGTATTACTGATGCCATCACAGGGTTCGCCCAGATCGGTTAACCGCTCGACTTTGCCGCTTAACGGATCTACGAACACAAGTTGATGGTTCGTATTCAACAGGACCACCTGCCGGGGCCATTCGGCCAGGAAGCGCCGAGCTTGATCGATCCGCCAGCCGATAGCCTGCCGGGCTTTATTGATCTGGACCACGCCGCGCGGAGCCATGGCTTGGTAAATATGCTCGTCCTTAACTACCGGCCCGCCATCGGGGGCGGCCATCAGGTAATATTTCCCTAACGCTTCACCCGTCCGCCGATCAAGGTGATAAAACAGATTCTGGTCCGTGACCAGGTAGATACCTTCGGCATCACCGGCCAGCCAACCACACGGCCGACCATCTACTCGCTGATCGAATATCTCCTCCTTGTCGTCACCATCGGCCGAAGCAACTCGCCCCCCCTCGTCGACAAAAACCAACTGGCCCTGATCGGCCAGATACAATGGGGAAATTTGCAGTAAATCGTTGCTGCGTATCTGCCAATCCAGATACCTCTCCTCGATGTTATATTTACCCACACACTTATCGAGCTCAATTGTGTAAATGGCATTCGGCCCCATGACTGCAGCGGCCTTATTGACCGCCTGAGTCCTGCGGGTACCAACCTTGATTCCTCCGACGGTGCTGAAGAAAACTACATCATGTATGCGCGTAAAACCAACTGCCGCGCCACCCAATTCGTCACCCCACGAGGCCGGATAGAGCACCGGCGGCCATAATGTGTCCGTCTTGCCGACAACCTGACATACCCAGCGGTACCGGCCAATGTCCGCACGGACGCAATGCACCTTCCCATCGCTGGCCAGGGCGTAAATATTCTCTTCCATAAGGTGGTAGGAGCGGATGGAAACGGAATGGGCCAGAGGCAGGGATATCTGCCAAGCCAATTGCACACCGGCCTGAGCCAGCCGAGCCCCTGCGGAGTCAACCTGTCCAGCCGGCTGAGCCAGGCTTACGCCGCTGTTCATGCACAGCAGCAGACCCAACACCCCCACCACACCCACAACAGTCCGACGCTTACCCTGCTTGTGCATTGTCCACTCCCTCGAAAACCGTTTCCTGCTCGCGTATCAAGCGAAGTCGGCGGGTATTCTAATGGACCCGCACACAACCGTCGAACCGTTCCGCAAACATTTTGGGGAGGACGGACTGCTTGCCATACCGGCATTCCGAATTGTTGCCTGACACGTCATACAAAAAAATATGCGACCCCCAATCCCCTTCAGTACCTGGAGTTAGTCCCCGCCAATACACGGAGGGTTAACCAGATATCAGGAATCCCACGCAAGTACTACTGTATTTAATCTCCAATTACGCCAATAACCCCAGTATTGTCCCGAAAACCCTCAGATTGACAATTTCCGGGGTTGACAGAACCAAGCTCATATGCCAACATTAGTTGAATTGTTGAACATGAATAACTTATACGACAGAGTGTTCAAGGCCTTGGCCGACGAAAATCGGCGGAGGATACTATCGGCTTTATGCCGGGAACCGATGGTGGCCGGTGAACTCGGTCGTATGGTTGGCTTGGCCCCTAACGCAGTTTCGTTTCATTTGAAAGAGCTTAAAGCCGCCGATCTCGTAAGCATCCAGCGCGAGGGGCGTTACCTTCGCTACAAAATCAACGCGCTGCTCCTGGCCACTTGGCTGGAGCATGCACAAGAGGCCTTCGAGCCTTCCAGCATGGCGCTAGAGGCCGCTAGCGAGCAATCTTATACGCCATCGCGATACCCCACGACCAGAGGAAACGAGCCACCGCCGCCTCGACCTTCATCAAATGACGATATCCTGCCGACCGAATTATTGTAAGTGGTTTATCACTCGGTATCCGGTTTGATGCGTATGCCTACCCAGTCATCCGTCCGGAAAGGCGAGGCGGGCAGGTTTTCCTTGTTGGACAAACCGATTTCAGGATTATCCCACCAAGCATAACGTACCGCGACCGGCTCGGGTACCGCGTCGGCTCGAACCACGACCGTATCTCCGACGATCTTGGCCTCGGCCGGATAAAAGGTCTGATCGGCACCGGAGACTAGAAAACCTTTGATTGACGGGCACTGGCGGAAACCAGCCCTCCTCCGACATGATCGAACTGGAGTACGACCTGATCTCCCTCGACCGACATGGATTTAAAAAGTGGGCCGGAATATATGACATCTTGCGCATAGGTTCTTGCCAAAGCCCAAAGGGCCAGGCGTCGGCCGACTTCCTGCTTATTACGGGGATGAATATCGTATTTATCCCCGATATCCACGGTGACGGCCATGCCGGTATTAGACAGGGCAAGGGTCATTCGTTGTGCGTCCCGGAGCTCAGCCCAACCTTCCGGGGTCAGATTCGGTGCTGGAGTTACGTCCCAACTGGCCAATTGCACGAAATAAAAGGGGAAATCACCCTGTTGCCAGATTGTACGCCATCCTGAAATCATCGCGGGCAACAGTACGCGGTAGCGAGCAGGGTCACTGGCATTAGACTCTCCCTGATACCATATGGCCCCCCGGATTCCGAAAGGCACCAACGGCGCAATCATGGCATTGTATATAGCGGCCGGGCTATCCCGCAAACCCGGACCGGGGGGCGCGCCCGGCATAGGAGGATTCAGCCGGCCTTGTTCACGAGCCTCGATCACCCGCTCAACCCAGGAGGTCAACTGCCGCCGATATTCCTCCATGGCGGCGGGAAATCGTTGGACAGCCTTGTGGTACTTGTCCAGAATGTCCGCGCATAAAGGTTCACCTTGCAGAATTTCCATCGGGGTCCATGACTCGATCGCGGTCCCTCCCCAGGAGGTGTTAATAAGACCAACGGGCAGGTTCAATTGCCTGTGTAATCGGCGACCGAAGAAGTAGGCAACCGCGGAAAATTCGGCAACGGTATCCGGAGAACAAGGTTGCCAACTACCTTGGCAGTCGGAAAGGGGTTCGCTGAAAGCGCGCCTCTCAACGGTCAACAGGCGAATATGTGGAAAGTGGGCCTCGGCCACTTCTTTCTCATAGTTCAGACAGCCCGTGTGCCAGTTGACCGTCGGCTTGAGCGACATATGCATGTTGGATTGCCCGGAACAGATCCAGACTTCGCCGACCAGGACATCCTTCAGAGTAATCGTCTCACGGCCTTGAATGGTGATTTCAAACGGCCCCCCGGCCGGAGGGGTCGGCAACCGTACCACCCATCGGCCGGCCGCGTCGGTTCGGGTCTCGACCCACTGATCATTCCAGTTTCCGTTAACCTTGATCGTTTCTCCGGCCTCGGCCCAACCCCAGAGAGGGGCATCCATGTCCCTCTGTAATACCATGTGATCTCCGATGATAGCTGGCAACGTGACGGCGGACGCCGGCATACTCAAGCCAAGCAGGACGAAAACGATTAACCTGCTCCAATGTCGCGGATGAATGCTATGCCTGATCACGGGGATTCTCCTTTGCTCCCAAGAAACGTTGTCTACATGAAGGGAGCGATTCTACATACGCGCCGCCGCCCACGCCAGAGCTGGAGACAGATGGTATGGGTTCGCGGTTGCCGAGGGGCACGGCTTCGTGGACAATGCCCGCGTATGTGTTCAGCGCGCATGCCATCAGGACACGCAGAGGAAGCGACCGGCCGGTGTAGAATATCGCTTCGAGTACTGGGGCTTTGTTCTCCTTCGACCCCGCGCTTGCGCTTGCGGTTCTGATGGGCCATGCCGCGATGAATCGTTTGGCATCATGGTGTTTGTCGGAGATGGGTTGGTGAATAACCGAGGCTCGGGGAGCGAGACGCGACGTTTGTTGGCTTCCGTCGCGCGCATAACTCGAACCCCGGCCTTCTGGGTGTTCCTACTGGCTTTGCTGGCCGGTTATAGGGTCGGCCGATATGTCCCGCCGACCTGGACCGTGGAAAAGATCGCCCTCGACGTTCACGAGAACGAGCAGGGGCGGTTGTATTACGTACACCGCGAGCAACCCGTATATCTGGACAAAATAACCCCCCTTATCGATTCCAGGTTGCGACCCGAGCTGGTGCGGCACCTGAACCACAATGGCTTATCTCCCGAGGTTAAAGAAGAATACGTCTATGAGGCGGCGCTCGATGCCGAGGGAGCGGAGCGTAGATATTTTCGGCTTCGAGCCAACCCCCACTGGCGCTATTGGTCCCTGTTGCCGGCCTTGACGGCGGTGCTTTTATGCTGGATGACCCGCGAGCCGCTGGCCGCCTTGTTCGGGGGTATCGTAACCGGAGCGTTACTGCTGAGTCGTTACGATCTTACCGGGCAGGTGCTAGTCGGCATTCTGATGAGTCGGGAAGCCGCCCAGGTGCTTATTCTGTATTTATGGCTGCTTGGTGGGCTGATGGGGGTCTGGTCGCGCACTGGCGCGGCTCAGGCTTTCGCTGATATGATGACCCGCCGGATGGTACGTGGACCGCGATCGGCCAAGCTGGTCGCCTGGATCTTGGGGGTGATCTTTTTTCAGGGTGGAACGGTCAGTACGGTGCTGGTGGGTACAACGGTCAAACCGCTGGCCGACCGGGAAGGTGTCAGCCACGAAGAATTATCCTATGTCGTGGATTAGACCGCCTCACCTATCGCCTTGCTGCTGGCGTTCAATGCCTGGCCGGGCTACGTGCAAGCCTTGATCTTCGTTGCCGGCGTACCCTGGCTGGCGACCGAGGCGGACCGAGTGGCCTTTTTCTTCAAGAGCATTCCCTTGTTCTTTTATGCCTGGCTGGCGGTAGCCGCCACCTTTCTGTTGAGCATCGAACGATCAGCATTTCTTGGCGGAAAAATGCGGGCGGCGATCTTGCGGGCACGTACTACCGGCGAACTTGATGCTCCCGATGCCGAGCCGCTCAGCGCCAAGGAGCTGCAAACCTCCCGCGTGCCACCAGGTTATCGCCCACATGTAATTGAATTCTTCGCCCCGTTGACGATCCTAATCGGTATTGCGGTGAGCACGTTCATAACCAGTGGCTTACCGGAAGTGCTGTGGGCCTTTGGAGCGGCATTATTGTCGGCTATAACCCTGACCTTGCTGAGAGGCATGAAGTTACGACAACTTATGGAAGGGTTTGCCGACGGATTAAAGGGTGTGGTGCTCGGTTCGGTAGTGTTGCTGCTGGCCATAACCATCGGACGTATCAGTGAACAAGCCGGTGCGGGGATTTTCCTGGTCGAACTGCTGGGCGAACGGATTCCATACTGGATTCTACCGGTGATGATGCAGGCGATGACCATGGCGATTGCCTTTTCCACGGGGACGAGTTGGGGCACTTTCGCGGTAGCTTTTCCTCTGGCCATGCCCTTGGCGTGGGCAGTAGCCGACGGACAGGGTCTGGCCCACCCGCAACTGTTTATGGCTCTGTGCTTCGCGGCGACCCTGAACGGCAGCGTTTACGGTGACCAGTGCTCACCGATCTCGGATACCACCGTACTCAGCGCGATGTGTACCGGTTGCGATCTGATGGACCACGTCAAGACGCAGATCCCACAAGCAACGGCCGCTGCCGCTCTAGCGGCGGTAGGCTGGACGGTGGTGACCGCGATTTTCGTCTGATCGTTGTTCTTAGGACGCATTGAAATGCGTGGCTTGGTCGGAGATATTTCGCATGAAAACGTTTTTGCGACTCTTTCTGCTGGCTTTCGTCCTGTTTCCGATGATATTCATGGGTATTGGCGTGAGCATGGTCTGGAATCAGCATCGGATAATCAGCACCTATCGACCGGTCCAGGCCACGGTATTATCCAAGGATATCGAATCGCATACCTCCACGAACAGTGAAGGCCAAATCAGCACTTCGTATAAACCGGTGATTCATTATCGCTACGAAGTTGACGGAGTAACGTATACCTGCGCACTGGTGACTCCGCTGGACGAAAGTAGCGGACACGAATGGGCCAGCGAGCTGAACTCCCGTTTCGTTATCGGAGACAGCTATGAAGCCTATTACAATCCGCACGATCCGTCCGAGGCTTTTCTGGTGCGCGAATACAGTTTCATACCTTACGTCTTGATGCTGTCCCCCATGCTGTTCTGGATTGCGGCCGGCTTCATATACACGCTCGGCAAAGGCTGGCTGGCCGAAGCCCGGTCACCGTATCCGTCGGAGCATGGGTGGTATCTTGTTCCGCCGGTCAGTCGCATTGCCGATCGCCGCCGAGTGGCCTTACTGATGACCGGTGTATGGTTTGCCGTCGGAATGCTGACCATTGGTCATTATTGCCGCGTAGCCGAACCGCCTTACGGCCAGTTTGTGATCATAGCTTCGTTAATATATGCGGGTGCTGGTTTAGCCCCTTCGTGTATGCTCATCTATTGGCACTTATTGTTGCACCAGCTTGGAGACGCGGAGGTTTTCGTTAACGGCCCGACCTTTGCGTTAGGCGACCGGCTGGCGGTTTCCATTGAACAAACCGTCTTCACGCTCCTGGATATTCGGCAACTTGAAGTTTCATTATCCTGCGAGGCGATTACGCAGCGGAGAAGCGGAAAAAGCACTCACTATGACACGCACACGCATTACCAGCAGCGTATTGCCCTATTGGAAAATCCGCCGGTTCGTCCCGGCGAGAAACTCATGGTCAATGGCGAGTTGATTATCCCCGCAGATCAGCCGGCCAGCTCCTTACCGCAGGAAAAGGGTTACCCGCGTTACTCCTGGCGGATCAAGGTGGAAACACGCATCACCCGCCGACCGGACTATCGTTCCGTCTTTCCGATTCTGGTCGAGCCGGCGGCTGCGGTATCCGAGCAGTCGTAACCCCCCCGCGCGTTGCGACGGGTTAGGCATATTGCAGAGCTCCAATACACAAGTTGGCGGCTTGCATGACCGTATCGGGAAAGAGTTGTCAGCCTGGACCCGATAGCTTTGGTTATATGCTCAGTGTTCTTGACATCAAATCCACAGCCTGATTCACGGCCCGTTATAGGCTCTGCCCGTCGCAGCCCTCCAAGGTCTTGGGCTGACGGTAATCGATGACCCTGACCACGCAGTCAACAGGCGATCATCCCGGACCGTCGGTTCGTCCGGGAGAACCACTTACGTGATTCAGGCTATGTCCGGCGCTTCCTGAAGGCGCACGTCCAGCGTATGAACCAAGCCGGACAGACGCAGCTCCATGAGAACCTTACCATCTACCCCTTTCTGCTGGATCATCTGCTCAGCCCATTGCCCATTATGCGGATCGATCAAACTGCCAGGTCAATTTGCAGGCCGTACCGTTCGAAGCCCGAGCGTTTCCGATCATCAATATGCCGGGCCTGCGTTCCGAACTAGCCCGGGGCATCCTGGACGTGAACGGCGATCTACCCAAAACGCTGATTGAAAACGCGAACGATATGCCCACTGCCATGCCCAACCTGCTCGACACCACAAACGTCTGACTACTGCACAAATCCAACATCAGCGGCTTTTTGCTATCAGCCCCCGACATTCCTCCAGCAAAGCGTCGAGCATCTCCGCTTCGTTTACCACCCGCTTCCGTTCGCCGCGCACGTAGATCATTCCCTTGCCCCGGCCGGCGAAGATGGCTACATCCGCCCCCTCACATTCGCCCGGCCCGTTCACCGCACAGCCCATGACCGCCACCTTGAGCGGGGCCTTGATCTCGGCCAGCTTGGCCCGCACCCGGCCGACCAGATCGACGAGGTCCACCTCGATCCGCCCGCAGGTCGGACAGGCGATCAGCTCCGGCTCATTTCGCGGCCGCAGTCCCAGACTGCAAAGCAATTCCTTGCCGTCCAACACCTCCTCGACCGGATCGGCCGCGTAGGAAATACGGATCGTGTCGCCGATCCCCTCGGCCAGTAGCGTGCCCAAGGCGGCCACCGAGCGAATCCGCCCCGTTTCCGGCGGACCGGCATGGGTCACACCCAGATGCAAAGGGAAATCGAACCGTTTGCCGAGCGCCCGGTAAGCCTCGATCACCACCGCCGCGTCATGGCTCTTGGCCGCCAGAACCAGATCGTAAAAACCGTTTGCCTCGAACAGGCGAATATATTCCTCCAGCTTCCGAACCATCAAATCGATCAAGGCCCCGCGCCGGTCGGCCATCAGCCAGCGCAGTTCGTCGGCCCGCGCCGTCGCCTCCCGCCGCTCGACGACGCTGCCCTCGTTAACCCCGATGCGGATCGGAATGCCCGCGTCCCGGCAGGCGTGGATCACCCGTTCGATCTGCTTACGGTCCTGGATGTTTCCGGGATTCAGACGAATCTTATGCACACCGGCGGCCACCGCCTCCAACGCCCGCTGATAATGAAAATGCACATCGGCGACTATCGGCACCGGGCTTTGCCGGATCAGCTCGGGCAGCGCGGCGGTATCCCTCGGCTCCGGGACGGCCACCCGGACCAGCTCGCAGCCCGCCTCCACCAGCCGGCGAATCTGCCCCGCCGTCGCCTCGATATCGTGCGTGGGAGTGCTGGTCATGGACTGCAACCGCACCGGCTCGCCCCCCCCGATCGCCACCGGTCCCACCATCACCCGCCGGGTCATCCTGCGCTGAAAAAACATCGATTCCATGAACATGACATCCTTTGTGCCTAGCTATACTCCCATTGTAAACGCACGTGCCACCAGATAAAACATCGCCGACTCCAAGCGGCAGACTCGACGCCCTCTTGACCAGCCCCGCCTGCGCCAGTAGCTTCAAGCCACTAATGCCGCACGAACCAATGGAAAGGGTTGCTCATGGCACGATTATGTGGCTTGCTCGGCTTGCTTACGACGATCCTGCTTTCCGGCTGCCAGCAGCAGAACGTATCGACCGGCCCATCCGTATTCACCGCCTGGGAAACACCCGCGCCAAATGAAACACCGTCGGCGGCGCCCAAGCCAACCGGAGATGCGTTATCATCGCAGCCGGCCACCGCCACCGACCATGAACCGCCCGCCGACGCGATTGTCGCCAAAGTTGGCGGAAAGCCCATTTACCGATCACAGTTGACCGAACTGCTGATCCACAGCCACGGCCTGAAGATATTGGAGCAGTTAATCCTCCTGCAACTCGCCCGCCAGCGGGCCGCGGACCTGAGCCTTTCGATCACGCCGGCCGACGTCGCCACCGAGCATGAAAACGCCCTCCAGCGGATCGCCACCCCCATCGTCCGCCCCGACACGCCTCCACTCGATCGCCCCGCCGCCCAACGCCAACTGGAACAGATCCTCCGGGCGAAAAATATCTCGACCCGGGAATGGGATCTGCGTATGGAAACGCTCGCCTTACTGCGCAAGATCGCCGTCGCGGAAACGGAGCAAATGCAGATCAGCGAGGCCATGCTCCGCGAGCAATACAACCTGGACTATGCCGAACGAATCCAGGTCAGGCATATACAACTGTCGAGCCTGGAGGCCGCCCGGAACATCCGCACCCTGCTGGCATCCGGCAAGGACTTCGAACTGCTCGCTCGCCAGTTTAGCGAAAACCCCTTGACCGCCGACCAGGGTGGATTACTGCCGCCCTTCACCCGACACGACCCGGCCGTCTCCCCCCTGATCCGCGAGGCCGCCTTCCAGCTTCAGGAAGGCGCGATTTCCACAACAATTCACGAAGGCGGCGTCTATCAGATCCTTAGACTGGAGAGGCGTTTCCCCGCCAGCCAGGTCAGCTTCGAACAGGCCGACCCGCAGACCTTACGGCAACGTTTCCTTGATCGCCTGATCCGCCTGCGTCAGGACGAATTGCAACAGGAATTGTTAGATACCGCGGCTATCAGCGTGCTCGATCCCGAACTGAACAGCCAATACCAACGCGAACACGGCCGGTAATCTTAAAAGTATTAAAGAATCACCGAGAAATGCTATCCTCTGTTGCCAATTAAACTTGCGTACACTTACTCACCGATAAACAGTGTATTGTCGTAATCCCCGAATTGCCCTATAATGGGCAGCAGGATATCGCTATCCGCGGGACTCACTAATTGCTTCACCTGTGCGGTGAATGCGGAGACTAACCCATGCTTTGGGTCCAGCAGATACCGGTCGGTGTTAACCGACCCGCCACACGGTTACACGTCGACGCCAAGCAGCAGGCGGCGAAAGTCAGGCTGCGACGGCAACGACGATGGATACTGCTTTCCTTGGCCCAATTCGTTATCCTCGTGCTAGTAGTCACCCTGTTACTGGCTTGGCAAAGAGACCAACGAACGCTTGGCACCACGCTAGACCGATTACACAAACCCATGGCCACCCTTCAGGAAAGCGTAGATCGCTGGCAAATCCTGCCCGCCATCCTGCCCGGCGAAGCACGATTCCTAGCTTACGCCAACGACGCCGAGCGATATTACGCCATGATCGCCTCCGAACCAGTTATTATCGCCTTCACCAGCCCTATTGACATGTTGCTGAAACAGGACGGCCGAGGGGTGCTTCTTTTTCATCGCGACGAACAGGGACAAGGCCGGATCACCAGCCAGTGGATGTCAACCGCCGAATTCTACAAAAAATGGACCGATCAGGAGCGGGCCATCCGCGAGTCGGAGAAAGAACGCCTCGCCCGCCCATTGGAGTTGCCGTAAAGGTTTAAGCGATCAATCAAGCATCTTCTGGCAGCTTAAACCATTCTTTAACGGCGTGGAGAAAACCCATGAAGACCCTGCAAAACCCCAACACACACAACTTATCAAAATCGGGCCGAGTTCTGTGATTGGTCTGACCTATCACAAAATTGATCGTCACGCGAATCGGGTGCTGATCTCGAAATAATGCTTGAAGAATGCCGGGGCATCGACCTCGGCGGCCACCTGATGAATCTTTCGATGAATATTCTTGGAAAACGCCGTCAACCCTTGCAGAGATACACTCTGTAATTCCACCTCCACGTGCCCTTGGGTCCAACGCAGCAAATCCGGCCGGAACACGCAGGCCGCCGCCAGCGGATCGTGAAAAATAACCTCGCTGCGTCCGGCCAGCCACGTCTCGGCCATATCGTGGATAATCCGCAACGAACCATCGCGAAAATGATCACGGAAGCCTTCCGCCGGAATCCGGCACGGCACGGTCACATCCAGCCCTACGCAACGCGTGTCGGCCGGGCCCTTGGCGAAAACGATCGCCGTCGCATGCGGATCAACCAGGGCATTCCATTCCCTCAGCCCATAACCCGGTTGCCGCCCAAAATAAAGACCGGCCATCATCACGTGCCGCTTGAGCAGAAGTGGAATCTCCGGATCCAGGGCATAGAGCAAAGCGATATTGGTCAACGGCCCGATACTCAACAAGGTGATCTGCCCGGGACGCTCGCGAATCGTCCGACGCAGAAAATCGACGGCGGTGTTCTCGTCGAAGTCGCTACGGTGCGGCCAATGTTCGAGTACCGTGGACTGCGAGACCGTTAACTGCTGTTGGTCAATCAGCAACGGGGCCGCCGCCCCGCAATGAACCGGAACCTCCGATCGGCCGAACGCGGTGCATACCGCGCTGACCAGCCGAGCCCGGACCACCGGCTGGCCGCTCACCGTGGTCACGCCCAGCAGCTCGCAGCGCGGGTGCTTCAGCAGATACGCCAGCGCCACCGCGTCATCAATGTTACTGCCGATATCCGTATCCAGTAGTATGGATACCTTTTCGTCGCTCAAGTCGATCTCCCGAACAGCAATCTCATCATCCCCCCTCTCTCCGTCTCACCTCCCCGACCCCTGTCGCAAGGCCTCGATCACCTGCCGCTTGGTGACGATTTCAAGCATGACGATCGGCTCATCTGGGCGGCCTGCGGGAAATACCGCACACAAGGGCACGCTGCCACCGGGGGCCAGCATGTTCACCAGCCGGCCAATGGTCGGATCCTGCCCCGTCCAGTCCGCCAGCATCGGAACCACATCATATTCCCGAATGGCCTCCGCCACCTCCTCCGTATGAAAGACGAATTCCATGTTGTACTTGCAGTTCGGACACCAGTCCGCGGTGATGTCGAGGAACACGGTGCGTCCCTCGGCGGTCAACTCGGTCAGTTTCTCCATCGAAAACGGCACCCAGGGCAACACGCTATCTGACGGCGGCCGGAACCCGCGGCCATAACTCACCCATCCGCCCAGGCTGGCAACGCCCACGGCGACGGCCAGAACAATCATCCGCCCGCCGGCCGAGGTTTCCGCAGTCAGCCAGCGACCGATGATCCAGCAGGCTATCGCCAGACTCATCAGCAAGACCAGTGACCAGACTACCGCCGACCCGCCGAGTTGCTTATTCAGGATGCCTAACAGGTAGATCACCGTGCCCATCAGCAAAAAGGCCATCGCCTGCTTGAACGTCTCCAGCCAAGGACCGGCCTTGGGCACGAAACGCAGCCAGCCTGGGCGCGCGGTCAACAGAATATAGGGCAAAGCCATCCCCAACCCGATCGTGTTGAAAATCAGGAACACCAAAACCGGCGGCTGGGTCGCCAACCACACCAGCACCGACCCCAAAAACGGCCCGAGGCAAGGCGTCCCCATCAACGTCGCCAACGCTCCCTTGGCGACCGAGCCGAGATAACCTTCACCCTCAGCCTGCCCGGCTAGATCGCCCACCGCCCGCGGCACGCCGAGGGTAAACACTCCGTAAACGCTCAATCCGAAAACGAAGATCACCGAGGCCATCACCAGGGTAAACGTCGGGCTCTGAAAATGCTGACCCCAGACCAGCCCCGCCGCCGTGGCCAGGATCGCCAGGACGTTGTAAATCGCCAGCATCCCCAACGAAAAAGCCAACCCAAGTCGAAATACCCTGGCCGGCGACTCGCTCGCCTGCTGCACGAAACTGAGCACCTTGATCGAGATCACCGGCAGGACGCAGGGCGTGATATTGAGGATCACGCCGGCCAGAAAAGCAAATATCAGCCAGACCGCCAGCGGATACTCACGCTGCCGGGCGGTAGTCCGCACCACGCTGTCCAGCGTGAAACCCTGCCCCGCCTCGCTTGATGGTGTTCGACCGTCCGGCCCCTTGCCCGCTCCAGCGGCTTGATAGTCCGCCGTACTCCTGAACAATTCTTCGTTCGCCGTCCGTACCGCCTCGCCGGCGTCGGCCACCGGAATCGTGAGCGACCACTCCGCCGCCGTCGGCATCATGCATTGCCCCGTCTGCTCGCTGCAAGCCTGATAGGTCAACACTCCACCGATGCGCACTTCCTCTCCGGCCGGCAACACATGCGCCTCGACCGGCAGAATCACCACCGCCCGGTCCTTGTACACCGAGAAGGTCATGCCGTACGATTGGATCATCTGCCCCGGCGGAAAGCGGGGGCGATCGAAGACCAGCCCGGTTACACTGTCATGGAACAGGTCCGTGGGATTGAGTCCCTGCGCCAACGGTTCATGTGCATACAGATAAAATCCGTCCGCCACCTCGATGACCACCGCGACCTCGAATTTCTTTCCCGATTGAATCCGGTCCACGTTAGCCTTCGCCTCAAAACGCTTGAGATACGCCGCCTCCTCCATCGGCAAGGGCACTTGCCCACGGGCGAACGTAAACTGATCCTCGTGAAGCAACTTCGCTTCTTCGGCGTCGGCCGTCACCGGCAGGGTCAGCTTCAAACGCTCCGCGCCCAGAACGCAGGACTCTTTACAGGCGGCCCAGCGGGCATCCACTTCGATTTCCACGGACTGACCGGCCTGGATGTCACTCGGGGCTCGCAGTTCCGCGAGAACCACCGGCCGCCGTTCCAGAATGAACGTATGGGCCCCGGTCGCGTCGATATAGCGCTTCGGCCGCGGAAAACGCACGGGGCCGAGGACAAAACCATCCGGCAGTTTCCAGGCCAAGGTCGTCTCCATCCCCCCCTCGCCCCGGTTCCGCCAATAAATATGCCAGCCGTCGGGGATTTCGAAAACGACCGCCAATTCGACGGTCCCTCCGGGCGTGATGGCCGAGCGATCCGCCAGTAAAGAAGTTTTGACCTGACCGGCCGCCACGGGCTCCTGACCATGAACCAAACAAACCCCGATCAGCAGCCCGAGTCCCAACCCCAAGGTTCGCCATACGATCATGATGCACCTTCCCAATCAAGTCTCGAAAAAAAACGAATCCGGTAGCCAGTTTTATCCATTGTAGGCCCGCCCCTCCCTGAAATCCGAACGTATACCCGAATCGTCGGTTCCCGGTCTCGAACGATATTATCAGAAAATACGCGGAAATGTGAATGAATCCTCATGGCCCCTTTACGACAAACTTGGCGGCGAGATTCCCTACGACGCCATTCGATTGGTCGTGCGGCATCTGGAAGTTCGCGGGTAGGCCGTGGAAAAGCGGCGTATTCCCCCGTCTCTCTTATCTCCGTCTTATCTCCGTGGTTGGCGAGCTTGGTGGTGAATAACCCACCCGGCGCAGAACAAAGCCCGGGGATCTTCATCCCCGGGCTTTGAATCCTTCCGTTATGCAACTATCGGCTTTACGCCGCGTGTGCCGGGCGGCCGGCCTTTTCCGCGAGCATACCGGCAACCTGCTTGATAATCGCGATGGCGGCCAGCACCATCACGATCCCAATCAGCACCGTCCGGATCGTGGGGAACTGGGCGCTGATCGTGTACACGATGCCGATCGCCGTGACCGAGCCGAGGAATATGGTCGTGATCCACATCGCCCGCGGGTGCTGGAGCATCGGCGTCGCGATCGCGATCGTGCTGTACACGCCGCTGAGGCACCCCATGATCATCGCGAAGGCAAAACCATGCACCCCGTCGCCGCCAAATATGTACATCAGCAAAACCACGATGAAAGTGGTGAACGAAGTGATGATGGTTCGGGACAGGGTCTGGTTGATGGCCGTGTTAATCAGGGTCGGCGAGACCGTCGCCAGCCGCCCGCGCAACTCGCGGATCCGGTCGAAAATTACGATCGTGTCGTTGATCGAGAAACCGACGATGGTCAGCATGGCGGCGATGATGGTCAGGTCGATCTTGAAATCCTGTAACAACAACGCCTGGCCGACGGCCGTATCATGCAAATGATGGCAGACCATCACGGCGGACAGAGTGACGGCCACGTCGTGGTACAAGGCGATGATGCCCGCCACGCCGAATTGCACCGACCCGAACCGCATCCACAGATAACCCGCGATGGCGATCAACGCGAGAATCAGGCCGATAATCGCCTTCTGGGCGGTTTCGGCGGCTACCTGCGGGGCGAACTGCGTCACCCGCTCCAGCGAACGCGTGCTGGCCAGAGCGGCCTGAGCCAGATACAACTCCTGCTCCGCCATTCTGCGCCAACCATCATTATCCTCGCCCACTACATACAACGCCTGATCGTCCTTGACCAGAATGGCTACCTTCTTGTACAGCATGGCCCCCCCCAAAGAGGATGCCTCTGCCACCGGTTCCAGACCCACGACCCGAGGTTGCCGCCAAGCCAGATCCTCGAAGTCCGGTTGCAAGCGCATGTCCCGTAGCCGCTTTTCGATGTCTTCGGCACTCTGCGGCGGCCGAAGATCGTCAAAGACCAATGCGAATCCGCCTTTGAACTCCGCTACCGAATGCTCGTCATCGCTCCCAACGACTACACCCAGCACATCATCCTCTGGCCGAATCGGGAAGATACCGTCCGCCGCCTTGTCAATATCCTTGACCAGATTAGCCTCAATCGGAAGGACTACCTGCAAAATGTTGCCCATGCTGGCCAAGAGGGCTTCGGCCACGAGATTCTTATTCGGCTCGGTACAAATGATCTCGAACGAGGGTTGTCCGTCTGGCGTATCTGACTCGACCATCTGCACCCGGGCCAGTCGCAACCGTTCCGCCGCTGAACGGGCCATGGCCGCAGCTTCGGCGATTCGCTCCTTGACCGTTTCGGCCGGCCAATTTTCAAGCCGTGTACCAAGCTCCGTCAGGCCCGCCGCCAGTTCCGGACCCTGTAGCTTCTTATCCTGCACTAAGGCCTGTATCTGCTGACCTTCCGGATACCGACCCAATAGTTCTTTCTGGTTCTGGGCTTCGCGGCGAGCATCCTCGATTCGTCCCTCGCTCGCCAACCGCGCTAGCTGCTCGACCAGGTTACACACCGCATGAGATGGATCCCGTTCTCCGAATTGAACGTACACGCCGCCCGGCATATCGGAGATCCCATCGCGTGCAATGCCAGCCTCCAATCGCGGGGTTAACAACAAGCCGCGGATTTGAGACGTGCTTAAATCTCCGGGCAAACCAATCTGATAGCGTCCCTTACCCAAATCCTTGATCTCCGCTTGATCCAGCAGGTCCGCCGCCTGACGCAGCCAGCCCGTCGCCAACTCCGGATTGCTCTCCCCCGGACTGGTGCCGATGTAATCGCTCAGTAGTTTCTCGTCGGCCTGCACGCGGAATTCCTCCCGCAATTCAGGCGTGTCCTTCAATTGCACCTGCACGCTGGTGCCCCCGATAAACTCGATGTCCAGGTAATCCTCGTAATTCACCCGCAATTCCAGGATGATGCCCCCCACGATGACCACGGCCGAAACCGCCCAGAACGCGCGGTACTTGGCCATCCAGTTGACGCTCGTCTTGCTCAGCAACTTCATCATGGACAGGCGGTTGTTCTTCTGACGTCCCGTCGCGTAATAAAAAAACCGGAACACCCACATCGCCACGAGCAAGACCACCGCCGTGCCGAACAGCCACAGCAGGAAGCGGCCCAACTGCCACAGAGTCGAATCGACCCGCTCCGCCGGAGCATTGAACAGGGCCCCGAGCGCCAGGAAGAACCCGCAGACCAGACCCATGATCCCCGCCGTCAGCCAGGCCTTCCGCGTTTCCGTCGATTTCAACGTCGTCGGCACCATGACGTGGAAAAACTGCCGGGTCACGAACAGAGCGGTGAACATGCTGGTAACCAAACCAATCCCCAGGGTCATCCCGAACCCCTTGATTTCCTCGCTGCCCAGCGAGGCCAGGATCACCGCGGTCATGATCGTGGTCACGTTCGAGTCGAGAATCGCGCTGAAGGCTTTCTCGTAACCCAGCTTGACCGCCATACGCACGGAAATACCACGCCCCAGCTCCTCTCGGATGCGTTCGTTAATCAGCACGTTGGCGTCCACGGCCATACCCAAGGTTAGGATCAGGCCCGCGATACCCGGCAGGGTAAAGGTCGCCTGAAGAAACGACATGATTCCCAAGGTAAGCACCAGATTCATCAATAGCGCGATGTCCGCGATCATCCCACAATAAGCGTAGTAGAGAATCATGAAGGCCACGGTGGCTGCGAAAGCGATCATAACCGCCCGCGTGCCTTTCTCTCGGTTGGTCTGGCCCAGCGAGGGGCCGATGTTCTTTTCCTGCAAGGGCACTTCCCGCAGCCGGGCCGGCAAGACCCCCGCCTCCAGCGTGCTTACCATATAATTAACGTAATCCGGCGAGAAGTTCCCCGTGATTTCCCCACGATCATAAATCTGACTTCGGATCGTCGCGGCCGAGATGGCTTGATTGTCCAGGAAAATACACAAAGGCCGATCAATATTGTTTCCGGTCATGGCCCCGAATCGGTTTCCACCCCGCGGATCCAGAGCGAAACTTATGGCCAGTCTTCCCATCTGATCGCGGCTGGGACGGGCACTCTTCAGCGACCATGTCCGATCATTCATCAATACCATATCGCTCGCATGGTTCGAAAATGCCAGTACGTAAGGGTGACCCATGTATTCCTGAACTATGTAACCGGGATACTTCCAACTGTCGTCGTTTGGATCGGAAGTCCTGAACCACTGGTAATTGTCCCCAGCCTGTAAGCGCGGACCGTATTTAGCCAATTGCTCGACGTAGCGGTCAACCGACTCGTTATACTGCGGCTGTGAGGACTCCAGCATATTCGGCGAACGCGAATCCCGCATGGCCAGAATACGGAACTCCAACACGCCGGCCCCCCGGAGCATGCGCATCAGGTCCGAAGGATCATCCAGCATCCCTTTGTTCTTGGAATAGGCGTCATACGCGGTCGCCAGGGTTTCAATCCGAGAGGCCAGGTTCGGATGCTGCTCGAAAAGCTCCTCCAGGCCCTCCTTGCGAAGCGTGGATTTCGGATCGAGGGCCAGCAAATCCTCCAACCGGTCCATGGCAATATTGGTCTGCAATATCTGAGCAATTAATCCACGGCGTTCCTCCAGCAAGCGATCAAGCTTCTGATATTGATCGGCATCGATCCGCTGGGTGGCCGGCGGTGTCTCCGAGTCCGCCTCTGCTTCCGCTTCCACAGCCGGGTCAGTGGCTGCGGGCCGCTCGACCTGCTGCCGGATTTCCTCGTATTGTTTCTGGTTCTCGACCAGCCCATCGAAGAGACTCTGGCGTCGGCTGACATCACGTACCAGCCCGGCGAAGGCCTCACCCTGCTGCTCTAAAGGCATATTCATAACCGCCCGAATCTGCGCCGCGGTGATATTGCTGGCCGCAAGTTGCGTACGGGCCTTCTCAAAGGCATCGCGCGGCCCCTGCACGTCTCCCATAGGGCGAGGCATCTGTATTTCCAGACGGTTCTGCCCGATCGGACGCCACACGAGGTTGCGATTGCCCTGCGGATCCACCCGCTGCTTGAGTACGGTCATCACCCGCTCGGCCAGGTTCTGTCTTTCCTCGCTACCCATATCGCTTTCGTCGATTTCAAATAACAGGCTATAACCGCCGACCAAGTCGATACCACCCCGCAGCTTCTGATCGACCGGATAGAGTTGCCAAGCACACATGCCGACCAGCACGAAAATCAAAAGGACTTTCCACCAAAGGTTCTTCTCGCCCATGACTGTTCCTCACTGAAAAAACGACCAACTAACGAAATTCATTATGAATCTAAACCCGAACGTGTCGCTATCACCCGTAAATATGCGTATTTGAGTTTTTGACCGACTACAACCGCGTAGCCCTTTGCGAACTGGTGCAACAATAGAATGAACACCTCCGCTCGCGGGCCCGGCGGCCAGAGAATCCGATCGGTTCGCCGGATTCCTAAACCTGTCCCGGAGGTGCATGAGGGTAGCGATTGGCCAGCCAGTAGCGGGCGGTTGGCCCGGTCGGAAAACGACAGACGGTAATAAAATGCCGACCCCCGTTCGGCAGGGTTGATGGGCAATCCGCATGGATCCCCATCAAGGTCGGTATCAATACTTGACCCGCCCCTGTCAACGTCAGCCGGGTCGTCGGGCCGTCCCATACGTCAACCTGCGGAACGCAGAAGCATGCGGAAGACTTTTCTTCGTTGTCCGCATCAATCGGTGGCTGGCCTTCGGACGCCGATTCTGTCGGCACAGACTCGGCCCGGTCATAAGCCATGGGCGGTTGTGCAGACGCACTCCGGCTGATCGCCGGCAAGGCCGACGTTCCCAGCAGCAAGCACAGAAAAGCCCAGACTCTAAACCAGGACATGCTCATCAGCTCCTGATCGACAAGTTTCGAGGTGCCCGATCATAACAAATCTTGCGACAACCACAAATATCTACAATCTCCCCGGGTCCCAAGCGAATGGGCTGGACCGTGAATAAACGGTTCTGCCAAATTACAATAGAACCGGAATCATTCCGCGATGACGGCCAAACGTCATGCCAACCAAAACGGCTTCTCGTCTCATGATTATCCATATTGCCCATTATACGATCTTGTTGTGTATACGAACATTATTGTCAATTTAGGGGCTTAGCTATTTATTGTAAATGAATAATACTTATTCATGGCAAAAATATACTTATCTGTTTATAAGAATTACGATTGAAAATACCGATGCCAACGGTTAGACTTACTGTCGTGTTATACGTAGGGTAGTGTTTGGAATCATTGCCGTTCCGCCGCCCCCAAGGGGTCAAATCTGGGTCGGCCGAGCATGTGTAACCGAGGCAAATAGAGCCTATCAACGGCCTGGCCGGCCGTAATATTCTGGAGGAATGTTTTGGTTTTAGGACCATGTCTGGGCGATCGGCTCTGCCGGTCGTGCTTGTTGTATTCATAAACAGTCCATTCCCTTTCGCCCGCGCTCTCCGCGACTCTAACCTCCCCCAAAGCGCGGGCGACTTTTTGCGCGCATTTTTCAGCGTCCGCGATGGTCGCACAAGCAGGTCGTCGGGCTACCTGATACGAAAGAACCCCAGTGCGTTGGTGGTGCTGTTTTCGGCCAGTTCATCGAACGTGCAACCGCGCAAAACGGCGGCCAAGCGCACCGTGTGGATCATCAAGGCCGGGGTATTCGGTCGGACCTTCCGCATCGGCTCGGGGGAAAGGTAAGGCGCGTCCGTCTCGAACATCAACCGATCCGCCGGGGCCTGGGCACACACCTGGCGCGAAGCGTCGGCGTTCTTGAAGGTGATCACGCCGGTAAAAGAGGTCCACCAGCCGTTGGCCCACAACTCGCGGGCCTCGGCCAGGCTACCGCTGAAACAGTGGAAGACGACCGCGCGGTCGACATAACCCTGCTCGGCAAGGATACGGACCACGTCGGCGTGGGCCTCGCGGCAATGAACAATGACCGGCAGGTCGGCCTCGCGGGCCAGGTCCAGTTGGCACTGGAAAACCTCCTGCTGTACCGCTCGCGGACTGAAATCGTAATGATAATCGAGGCCCATTTCGCCAGCGGCGACGACCCCGGCCGTCCGCCAGAAGGCGGCCCAACGGCTCAACACTTCGTCATCGGCGGAACGGGCCTCATGCGGATGGACGCCGCCGGCCAACCGGATGCCCGGGTGTCGCTCGGCCAGGGCCTCGGCGGCCGCTATCTCCTCGGCATGGCAGGCCACGGTGAGGATGCGGGTGACGCCAACGGACGCGGCCGTAGTGATAACCGAGTCGCTCTCGGGCAACAGTTCCTTGAAGGTCAAGTGACAGTGGGTATCGAATAGTTCGGCTGGCATGGGTGTCAATCCGCCGGTTCGAAGGCGTCGATAAAATGTTCGACCGCCAGTTCCCCGTCGTCCTCACGGGTAATCGCGACTATATCGAAACGAAACATACGATCGAAGGAATCCGTCTGTTGCAGGAAGTAGCGGGCGGCCCGAATTATACGTTGCCGCTTGGGCAGGTTAACCGCGTCCTCGGGGTCGGCATGGGTGCGGCCGGTGCGGGTTTTAACCTCGACGAAAACCACCACTTCGTCGTCCAGAAGCACCAGATCGAGCTCTCCGCCGGCACAACGGTAATTTCGCGTGACCAGTTTACAGCCCTTGCGGCGCAGGAACCGCAAGGCGAGTCTTTCTCCCTTGCGTCCCAGAACGGCGCGATCGTCCATGAAAACGGTCCCCGATCATGAAGCGGTGGGTGATACGGAACGCGGACAGATTGCCGGCCTCCGCATCGTTGCCCCACCCTGTCGCGGAGAGCGAGATCAAGCCTCGCTGGCGACAGGCTCGGCGGTCTTGCTTTTCTTGCCCGCAGACTTGCCGAGACCGCGGCGTTTTTCGCGTAAGCGCTGGGCCTTGCCCACGCGATCGCGGAGATAATAGAGCTTGGCCCGCCGCACGTGCCCGCCGCGGACGACCTCAACACCGGCGATCTTGGGGGAATGCAGGGGGAAGACACGCTCCACGCCCTCATTGTTGACGATCCGGCGCACGGTGAAAGTCTCGCCCAGACCTCGGCCCCGGCGGGCGATGACCACGCCGGTATAGGGCTGCACGCGCTGCTTGTCACCTTCGATGATCCGCACCTTGACGGTGACGGTATCGCCGATATTGAACTTCGGAACATCCGACTTTTTGCTGGTTTGCTCAACCGCCTCGATCAGGTGGTGGATCATATCGTCACTCCTTCATGGATGAATCGTCAACCTTGTCTTGTTTCCATTTATCGAGCAGGTCGGGCCGGCGTCTTGCCGTCCGCTCGACAGCCTGCTCACGTCGCCATTGCTCGATCCTGGCGTGGTCGCCGGAGAGCAATATGTCGGGCACGTCCATTTCGCGAAACACCCGGGGTCGGGTGTATTGCGGATATTCCAGCAACCCGTGGGAGAAGGACTCGTCGTTGCAGGACTCCTCGTCACCCAAGGCGCCCGGCAGCAGCCTCACCACCGCGTCGATCAGGACCATGGCCGCCGCCTCACCGCCGGACAACACGTAATCGCCGATGGATATTTCCCGAGGGCGCAAACCCAGCCTGATCCGCTCGTCGAATCCCTCGTAGTGGCCGCAAATAACCAACAAGCGCGGCAAGGCCGCCAGCTCGCGGCAGAGGGCCTGGTTCAGGGGTTCACCCTGGGGAGTCAGCAGAATCCGGGTGGCCGGCACCGGCTCTTCCGTCTCCAGTTTCTCGACCGCGTCGAAGAGCGGCTGGCACATCAGTACCATGCCCGGCCCACCGCCGAACGGCCGATCATCCACGGTCCCGCGGGCGTCCAAGGCGAAATCGCGGATGTTTGTTGAACGGATCGACACGCAGCCGGCCGTCTGAGCCCGCCCGATGATGCTGGCCGAGAAAAACGGGTCCAGCGCTTCGGGAAACAGGGTCAGAACGTCGATCCGCACAACGCTGTCTCAGCCTTTCGCCCCCGCAGCCGTGCCGGTTTTCTTCAGCAGGTTGCGAACGGTATCCGACGGCGTGGCCCCAACCCCAAGCCAATGCGCGATCCGCTCCTGGTTGAGCTTGATCCGCAGGTCAGGATTGGCGTTGCAGGGATCGTAATACCCCAGCTCCTCGAGTACCCGCCCATCGCGAGCCCGTCGAATGTCCATTGCGGCCACGCGGTAAGCCGACCGATGGCGACACCCAATGCGTTTCAAACGAATACGTACTGCCATTTCAGATGGCTCCCTTAGAAGAACAACAACCAACCCGCGACCCCGCCGCAAGGAGTAACTCATTCCCCTCAACAGTGGAATCCGGGCCGGAGCATATTTACAGACTTGGTAATGTACCAAAAAGGCACGTACACGGCAAATCCACCAGCAATGAATGGACGGGCGAACCGAGGGAGGGAGATTCAGGGGTGGATAGTGAAGGGGGAAACCCGACCCGGCCAGGCTTTCCGAGGTGTTCAGGAGCCACTGCATCACCCATATCTTCTTAATATAAATGGCGTTATGCACGATTAGCCATTTGGGTTCGTTTGGCGCTTTTTTATATTCCCATCCTGATCCGAAGGCGAGATCGGGAGCAGCGTCGAGACCCGGCGGGATTTTTGAGATTCGAAAGGGGGAATATTTTATTGAGTGGTTGGCTCGTTTCGTGGGCCATAGCGAATACTCGGTTCCATGCGGCGTCATGTTTCCCCCAGCGCGCGGAACGGGTGCCGGCGAATGGTCATTTATAAAACACGTTGGGGCGGTCCGGGTGCGTAAGCGTGGGCGGAACGGGAGAGGGTATGGGGGAGACAAGGTGACGGAGGGTCGGCGGTGGGCACAAATCGCAAAGGCCGGTTTACCGGTCTTCTCCGAAGGGTTCATAGGCCAGTCGTTCTACGGCTGGTCCAAGGCAAGGTATCCCATTCCCTCGACAAACCTCGAGCCCGTTTTAGGGCCTGTCCTTTCGCGAATATTCGGCGAATCACAATGGTAAGGAGCGGAACGTACCCCGCATCGCCGTCATTCCCTCAGCTAACGGCCGTCCATGGATAAGTCGAGTCCTTGACCCGTCGGTAATTCTCGTCCAAATCCGGTTGCAGGAGAACAAGGGCCGCGATGCGGCGAGCTATACCCGTCACTTCCCGGGCTTCCTCCGGTTTCAGGTTACGGCCGAGCAGGTTCCGTTCGCGATAGCTCAGCCATTTCTTGATGACCTGATAGCCGCCGATATGAAAGTTCCAAACCTCGGCCGGAATGTTCCGCCAGAAGACGGCATCATTGAGATACACGTCGGCCGTTTCCGGCTTGAGTAACTCCACGATTGTACGCAGGGGCATCCTCCGCGCTTTCGCCGCTGCCGAGATGGCCCGCTTCTCGGTACCATCGTAAGGCCGCACTACCCCCCGCCCCTTGCCCGGCATGGTCACGCCTTCCTTGCCCGCGTACCCCCAGCCGGCCGTCACCGCCAGATCATCGCTGCTGGGATTGATGGCCCCGCCCCCGACCTTGGCGATATTCCCGATAGTCCTGAACAACGGGCTGATTCGGCCCGTGGTAACGCCCCGCACCTCTTTTTCCGTATCCAACAGCGCCGCCACCTTCTCGCCCAGGGCGGCCGAGGCTTCCAGGGCCTTGCGCGAATCGGGCAGCGGAATGCGCGGCCAGTCCCGCCTGATGCCGTCGGTGTTATCCGTCAGATACGCCGGGCTGTAGCCGATCGCCAGCGCGTGCAGCCAGATCAGGCTCGCCGTTTTCATATCCTTGTCCGGATCCTTGATGCCGAGCTTGGCCAGATATGCGCGGGCAGCTTTGGATAAGTTTACGTGAGGCTGCTCGTTGTCGAAAAAACCGTTCTCGCCAGGCGCGCCGTTCGTATCCGCTTTTAAAAGAATCGGAAAATGACGCGCATGTCCGGATATGCAGTCGTAATCACAAACAATAGGAGCAAAGTAAAATGGTGGTCCTTCTTTCGCCTTGTCGGCGGTATCGCGAGTGATGAAAAAATGATTGGAAGCAAGCATTGCGTGCTTCAGCAGGTCTGGGCTTGGCTCACTGAAAAGCGGGCGTATATTCGCCAAGTACGCCCATCGTATATCGAAGACCTTGAATGGATACCGCACGATAAATGATGAATCAAAAATATGCTCACGTAATAGCTTTTTTCTTGCCTCGGGGCCAACAATACGATTGCCCGTCATCATGAGTGAAGCATAATGGGCTGCCACTTCCGAATTGGAAACCTCCTTGTTGAAGTATGCACGCAATCGCTCCAGAAGTGGTTGAGGATCTATGGAAATCAATGCACCAGCACGCCGTTCAACAGGACCGTTGAAGTGTGCGATTCCAAGTTCTGGAACAAGAGGCCATAACTGGTATTGCTTCGCGACCTCCTCCGGCCGAAAGGAATAGCGATTCTGACGGCTGGGCGTGGCCCGGGTGTATGCCTTGTCGAAATTCCTGGCGTCCAGACTCGTAAGCAGGTCGGCCCTTTTCGACACTCCCCAGAAATGACGGAACCGGACAGTCGGGGCCTTCTCCCGCTTTGTTTTGCGGACAATGACACAGACGGCTGTACCTACGCGGATGCCCTCTCGGTTGTATTCGGTGGAGAATACCGACGGGTCCGGACGGCCTTCCGGGGTGAGCTTGCCGGTTTCGCGGCTGTCACCGTTCATGCAGTCCAACCAGAGCTTATCGAACTCGCCCAGAAAACGCTGGCGCATCACGACGAATGACGGGTCTCCCAGATAGGAGAAGTTGGAGATAAACGACACCACCCCCTTGCCGGTCATCTCGGCGATACGGCGTTCGGCCAGGCGGAAGAAACGGATATACAGGTCATCCAGGTTGAATTTCCTGATGCCCCAGCCGCCGGCCTGTACGGGCGTGTTCAAGTCCTTCTTGTAGAGTTCTACAAGTCCCTGCTCCTCCTCCGGGCTGACTCCGGCAAAGGCGTTGTATGGCGGGTTGCCCAGAATAACCAGTATCTTTTTCTTGCGTTTCACTTCCTCGGCCGCGTCCCGCTCCTCCTGTAATTCGGGATACAGAGGCAGGGTGGCTTTCACCCCTCTCGGCGGTTCCCAGCCGGTCAGGGCATTGGTCAGATAGACTCCGACCCGCTCGCCTTCCTGATGCGACAGCGGAGTCCCCTGCGTCTGAAGCATCAGGCCGAGTTGGAGGTGCGACACCACGAAGGGCGCGGGCAGAATCTCGAAACCGAATACCCGCTCCATCGCGGCTTTCTTCAGGTCCGAGGCCAGCAGGGCGTCGCCCCCTTTGTCGCGGAGCGTCTCGGCGATACGATGGATGACCTCGACCAGATACGCCCCAGTCCCGCAACACAGATCCAGTATGATGACGTTCGGATCCGCCAGGCCGTCGGGCAGTTCCAATTCCTCGCGCAACACGGTATCGACGCGGGCCACCTGATATTTCACGATTTCCGGCGGGGTGAACCAGACCCCCATTTCCTTGCGCAAATCCGGGTCGTAGGCCTCCAGGAACGGTTCATAGAAATACTGGACGGCGTGCTCCTCCTGAAACCTTCCGAAAAACTCCGCCCGGTCCACGCGATTCAAGACGCCGGCCACCCATTCCAAGACCTCCACCAGATTCAGAGGGCCGAGCCGGCTTGGTTTGGCGAGTTCCTCGTATATCGTGCGAATGAAGGGGACGTGCAACGTCCAGGCCGCGTTTCGCCAATCGAAGCGCGCACGCGGGCCGGGGTTCTCCCGATGCCAGAGCACCCAGGCGGAAAAGACCCCATAGAAAATCGTCTGCACGAGACTGGACCGGAAAAAGTGCTCCCCCTTCTCCTCGGTGAATCTCATACCCAACGCCTGTTCCAGGGCCGTGCGGACCCCTTGCAGGGCGGGAAGCTGCCTATGGCCCTCGACCCGGGCCAGGGCGTCGCGGGCATACGAGGCCAGAAACCAGGCAACGTCTTTCGGGTTCGTTAATGGCGCATTATGCAGGCAGGCCCGCTTGATGAACTCGATGAACCGCTCGCCGCATTGTTGGGCGGTGGCTCGGGGGTGGGCGGCCTTGTTTCGCCAGAAATCCTCCTCGTCGTCGGCCAGGGAAAACAATTCCCTCGCCACCACGGGCTGTTGCGCGGGGCCACGCTCGACAATCAGGAAATCCCGCAGATTGGTCACGATGACGATGCCGTATCGTTCGAGGTACTTTTTGACTTGCTCGGTTTGAGCGATTCGGGCAACGTCCTCACGGGTGCCTTTGACTTCCATCGCCCCTCGTGAGGGAAGCTGGCCTCTCGCGGGAGTTGAATCGGCCTGTTTCTGAAACTGGTCGGCCGTAAACAGGCCACCATCCGGTATACCCGCCCCTTGGTTCTGGATACTGATGATGCAGCGGACCTTCGGTTTCAGCGTCTTGCCCACGGCGTTGAACAGATTCGCCAGGGCGGGGTAATACGGGATTTCCGGCACTCCGGCACCCGTTGACCGTATGTTGTGCAATTCCGACAGATAGGCTTCGGTAACAGACCGCGCGAAAGCCGCGCTCGTTGTTTCCGCGGCCGCCGGACCCGTTGTATTCCGTCTCGCCATTCATTCGCCCCTTTTACCGATAATGCAAACGTCGGCAGGATAACGGTAATGTGGTCGGATTTCAAAAGTTGGTGGATGCCGGAAACCGGATATGGGGTCATGGTTCTCAAGGTGGCACCACTTGCGCCGTTTTGTTTCGGTTGGCAGCGGGGCAAAACTGCAAGGCCGCTTCAGCGGTCATTTCCGAAGGGCTGATAGGCCAGTCGTTGTACGACTGGTTCGGTTGGGCGTATGCGAATGTTGTTGAGCCCGTTTCCAACGGGCTTATCGACCGGGGGAGAAGCCCGTTGAAAACTGGCGGGGATGACGGCGAGAGGGGGATTCATGGGCGCCGAGGCCGACCGGCCGTAGAACGGCCGTATGTGTTCAGCGACACACACGCCCGAGGGCGTGCCCCATCTGAACCCCGAGCGGGAGCGAGTGGGCCGGTAACGTGTGTCTCAACGAACGCCGAAAACCTCCCTCCTTCGGCCCCGCGCTTGCGCTTGGGGTTCTGATGGGACATGCCAGCAGGGTTTGCATGGTCGCGAAACACGTACTAACGGCCGGCCTATCAGCCCGTGGCGGGGAAACCTCCTTAAGGAGGTTACTTGTCCGCGATAGTTTCGCTCAATCCGCCCCTGATTCGCACGGCCAGCCGATCATCGCTTCCCCCACGTCGGAACGAGGTGGGGCACGCGGATGCCAGGCGGTGCGCTCTATCGCTCGGTAGCTCGTTACCTCTATCCCGCCGTCGCTCCGTCTGTTTGCCCCTCCGTCGTCCGCGCTGGTGAAGAGAGAAGAACTCTCGCGGGCCCGACACGGCCCGCCGAGGCCCGCCCGTCGAGAGCCTCAGGGTTGAAATACCGTGGCGAGCGAGGTAAACGCTGCGGGCTGGCAAGTAAACCCCTCGCTTGCCCGCCACATCGGGTAAACTGCTTCGGGCTGGTGGCTTCGTGTTACTCGTCGCGGTCGTTGAGGTTGAACAGGGCCCGGAGGGTTTCGGCCTGGGTGAAGGCGGCGCCCTGATCGGCGCGGTCGTGGAGGCGGTCGAGCGGGTCGTGGAGGAGTTTCTGGACGATGCGGTGGAGCATCTGCTCGATCAATTCGCGATCGTGGGGAGAGGCGGATTCGAGCTTGGGCAAAATGCGCTCCCATTCGTCGCGGCCGACGCGGCGGAAATGCTCGTGGAGGGCGGCCGCCAGGGGTCCAATGTCCGCCCGGCCACGCCGCTCGACAAATTCGATCACGTGGCTTTCGATGATGGCGTGGCACTGCTCGACCGCCTGCCGCCGGCGGGCGAGGTTGGATTCGGTCACGGCCTGCAAGTCGTCGATGTTGTAAAGAAAAACGCTGTCCTGTTCGCCGACGGAAGGCTCGATGTCCCGGGGAACGGCGATGTCGATCAGCAGGAGCGAACGATACCTCCGCCGGGCGGGGATACCGGCGAAATTATCGGCCGTCAGAATCGGCGCGCTCGCCCCGGTGCAACTTATGACGATGTCCGCCTCGACCACCGCATCGATCAGGGCATCAAAGGGTACGACCTCGATCAGCCCAACATGCCGCAAACGCAGCCTTTGGGCCAGTTCGGCCGAACGGGACTCGGTCCTATTGACCAGCAGCAGACGCCCGGGGTGCATGTCCAGCAGATGATGGAGAGTGAGCTTGCCGATCATGCCCGCTCCGATCATCAGCACGCACTTGTCGTCGAAGCGGGAAAACACCTGGCGGGCGAGATCGACGGCCGTGCTGCCCACGCTGAGCCGACCGACGGCCAGCTCGGTGCGGGAGTGCAGCTCCTTGGCGACCGCCAACGCCTGCTGAAACAACCCTTCGAGGCGCGGGCCGACCGTTCCGGCGGCGCGGGCCAGATCAAAGGCCGCGCGGGTCTGGGCCAGAATCTGGGACTCGCCCAGGACCATCGAATCGAGCGAGCCGGCCACCCGAAACAAATGCCGGACGGCCTCGACATCTTCGTAGCTGTAGAGATTGGCGCTGATCCGCGCCGGGGCGAGGGCGTGACAATCGGCCAGGAACGCGATGGCCTCGGCGATACTCGGCGAGTCGCCCACGGGTCGGGCGATGTACAACTCGACGCGGTTGCAGGTGGAAAGCAGGACGGCCTCGGCCGAGCCGAACCGCTCGCGAAAGCGGGCCAAGGCCCGGACGCCGGCCCCATCGTCGAAGGCGATCTTCTCGCGCAGCTCGACGGGAGCGGTGCGGTGATTACAACCTATAACCAGCGTTCTCATCGATGCACGGACGCCACTAATTCGACCAGGACAAAACCCGCCAGAATCGCGGCAACGCCGACGATGGCCAAAGCGGCGGCCAGCCGACCGCGAATCCGCGGGACGAACCAAACGCAACCAACCATCGCCGCGTAAAGGACGAAGGCCGCCAGCGAATACGCGACCATGGGATCGGTCACCGATAGCGTTTCGCCGGGGGCGACGCGGTGGGCCAAACCGCATATACCGGTGAGCAGGCCGTAGGTAAACATCGGAAACCCGATCAGCAGCGACCAGCGGCCGAACCGTTCGAGGGCTTCCAGCGAGGCCATCCGGCCGAGCAACACCGAAGGCTGTTTATGCCGCAGGAGACGGTGAATCAACAGATAAGCCGCCCCGGCCGAGGCACTGATCGCGAAGCAGGCCAGGGAGATGGCCAAGGCCAGTACATGGCTTACGAACCAGCTATGTTGCATGACCCCGCCGGCCGTTTGCGGACGCAACCCGAGCGAGACCCAACCGACAATCGCGGCCAAGCCGAACAAAAAAACGTCGAGCCCGCGCAGGGAAGCCGAGCGATGGGTGCCGATGCCCACCAGGGCGAGCAACAAGGCCAACACCAGGGCCGAGCCGTGCTCGTTCTGAAATGTTTCGAACAGCCCGTTGCGCAGCGATGAATTCAGCAGGTAGGCGACGGTCAGCAGCGTGACCAGGATGGCGAGAAAATTGACCGGCACCACCGGCCGGCGCGACGGTCGTCCCAGTCGCAGCCAGGCCCCGACGGCGGCGATAGTGAACCCTAACCCGCAGGAAGTGGAAATGAGTAGGTGCCCGCTCATGATTGACCCGCCTGTTCTTGCACGGCCTCCTGAAAACGCGGTCCTCGACCCGCATCGCCGCTAATCAAGCATACCACGCGAAACGCCCGTTGCCCAATGCAGCGGAATGGGCAGAGGAGCATCGCGATCGTCTCTCTGTCACGCTATCGCTCTGTCACTCTGTCAGTTCCCCTATCCGGGTTAGACCGGGGCGAGGATGACTCACGCAACGGGTTTCGATAGCCAATCGTAAGCTCAATCCTCCGGCGGTTCGCCGGAGCGGGACATGCGGACGAGACGGGGCATGAATTGGGCCAGCGGGTGAACGAGGTCGTGCTGGGCGGCCATGACGGCCTCGATGTCCTTGTAGGCCCAGGGGGCTTCGTCGAGGCCGGCGGACAGCAGGCGCACACCGCGTTCGGCCAGAAAGGCCTTGACCTGCGGCCAGCGGAACGTGCGCGAGGCCTCGCCGCGGGACATACGCCGGCCCGCGCCGTGCGAGGCCGACGAAAGCGAACGCGGATCGCCCAGCCCCTCGACCAGAAAAGCCGGGGTGGCCATCGAACCCGGTATGATCCCCAGCACGCCTCTGGCGGCCGGGGTCGCCCCCTTGCGATGTACGATCACTTCCCGCCCGTCGTGCTGCTCTTTCCAGGCGAAATTGTGATGGTTCTCCACCTGCAACGCGGGCGGCTCTCCCACGGCGGCCACCACCTGCCGATGAATGATATGATGGTTGGCCGACGCGTAGCGGCCCATCAACTCCATCGCCGCCCAGTACTCCCGCCCGTCCTCGTCCAGGTCCAACCAGGCCAGGTGCCGCAGTGAACTCGGCATCTTGCGATGCTTGCTCATCGCCCACTTGCTGTAATGGGTGGCGATTTTGTTGCCCGTGCCCCGGCTGCCACTGTGCGAGAGCAGGGCCAGGTAGCGCCCCGGCGGCAGATGGCCCAGCGGCTTATCGAGCATGAATTCGCCGAACTCGGCGAAATGGTTGCCCGACCCGCTGGTACCCAACTGGCTCCAGGCCAGATCCTTGAGCCTGGCGGTCACCGGCGTGATCCGCCAGTCCTCGTCCATCACCGGATGCTGGCGGCGCGGCTTCCACTCCGAGCCGACGCCGAACCGCGTCTGCTCCTCCAGTATCCTGCGGAACCGGTCGGACTGCTCGTTCAGCCGCTCCGGCGGCAGATCGAACACGGTCATCATCATCCGGCAGGCGATGTCCACCCCGACCGCGTAGGGGATTACCGCGTTGTTCGTGGCCAGTACGCCGCCGATCGGCAGGCCGTAGCCTACGTGCGCGTCCGGCATCAACGCCCCCTTCACCGAGATCGGCAAAGCACAGGCGTTACGCATCTGCTGATGGGCCTGCGGGTCGATGTCCTCGCCCCAGACGGCGTAGTCCAGCGGTTCGGCTCGCCCGTAATCCAGCGTGCCCAGCTCGTATTCCCGGTGCTTTCTCTTTGCCGGCCGGGCCGCGCCCGATTGGGCGAGGGAGGTGGCTACTTTACCGAATAACGGATCGTTCACGAACGCTTGCGGGTCGGCCAGGATCGAGCCGAGCAGGCTTTTGACCTCGTGCCGGCTCTTGCCCGCCATCCGCGCGGTACCGGCCGCCGCCCGGGCCATCGCGATCACCGGGCCGTCCGGGAAACCCAATCTTAACAGTTCGCTAGCTTTCATGATGCGGAATATTATAGTCTATGATTCCAGGTAGCGATAAAACGGCAATCTCCGGTGCGACAGGCATCACATCGGCCGCCATGTCGGTTGCTCCAGTATGGTTTTCGCCAAATCCCACGCCTTGGAGCCTGGCGAAAAGTCAAGGCTTATCGTGATGCGGCAATGCCACAACGTCCAATATTTTTCTTTTTCTCGGGCCTGAAACATTAAGTCCGTAGGTATTTCAGCCGAAGCATCTACTAACGATACGCATTCGGCGAACCGGCCCGGTACAAGTCCTGGTATTCGCCGGAGCATCTCGGAGCGAGGCCATTCGTTGTCGATACCGCATGTTCAACTCATTGTCGATGACCAGCCCGTCCCCGGGAGCCTACGGGCCGCCCTCGGTCGGCTCAAAGCCCGCGTATCCATCCGGTCGGTGGAAAAAGCGTTGACCAGCGGGGTTTCACCCTCGGCCGACGTTTGCGTGATCATACCGAGCCATGACGGACCGGCCGATGTGATGGATCGCCTGCTGGCCGAGGTCGCCGGACATGCCTGCGCGGCTCTGGTGATGCCCTCGACCACGAACATCCTGACGGATCGTCCTGCCAACACCCAGGATTTCAGTATCCGGTTCGCTACCGACCGCAACACCGCCGACGAGTTGGCCGGCCGTATTCAGGCGCTCTGCGAAATCCGCAGCCCCATGCTCCGCATGCAACAAGAACTGGCTGAACTCAAGCGGCGCGATGCAGAATGGATGTCGGACACGAAAGCCCTGACCGACCAAATCCAGTTGGCCAGCCAAATTCAACGCGACCTGCTTCCGCCTCCCTTACAGGACACCGCCCCCTTTACGATTCATACGCTTTTTCTCCCCGCGGACCATGTCAGCGGTGATATCTACGATTTCTCGCGGATCGACGAAGACCGCTTTGGCTTTTCGCTGGCGGACGCCACCGGTCACGGACTACCCGCCGCCCTGCTGACCATCCTTATTAAAAACTCCCTGGCGGCCAACAAAATCATCCACCACGACACCTATCGGATTGTCGAGCCCGGCGAACTGCTCAGCCGACTCAACATAGAGTTGCTTAACGCCAACCTAAGCCAAGGTCTGTTTATTACCGCTCTCAATGCAATCCTCGACCGCGAAACCAAGCAGATCCGCTGGGCTCGGGCCGGGCTGCCATACCCCGTCCTGATTCGTCCCGGCCAACCCGCCCGCCAGATACGCAGTGATGGCGGCCTGCTCGGCGTCGTGCCCGATCAGTCCTTTGAAATAGTCCAGCACTCCTTTGAACCCGGCGACGTTCTGCTATTTTTCAGTGATGGCATCGAGGCTCTACTGCTCGACGAACAGGTCTGCGGGGAAGAGAGCCTCCTGCATACTCCTTGGCTTGAATTGTTGACCGGCGCCGGGCCAGTGCCCGCTCTGGAGAATATCCGCGACCGCTTACGTCGGAATGAACATTCATCATGGCCGATCGACGACATTACCATAATCGCCATCGGTATGGACCCATGAAAAAACTCCTAACGACCTAACTATTTGGTCCGCTAAGGGTCTGATTTATGGAATGTTGTTATAGGCGGTCGAAACGGTCTTGAGGCCGTGCCAACCGGCGTTACCTTTTATTTAACTTGAAGTTTTTCGGACTTTAGGTTAGAAAGCATCGGTTACGCGAGTTCCAAACCAGCCCAGAGCAGGAAACCTGAATCGGATGAACCCTCCGCGGTACAGGCATGTCGGCATTTCAGCGCTTCCACGACCCTGGCGGCGGATGCAACCCTTAGTATTATCGGTCCTGCCTGGATTCCTGCTGTTGCTGAACCCCGGATCGGCCCGCTCGGAAAACGCCACGGCCGAGCCCCCGCCGGCAGCCGCGACGCAAACCGCCGCAGTGCCGCCCTCTACTCAGCCGGATATTGCCGACCTTATTCTGACCCTCACGGGAGAGGACGATATTCAGACCAAAAAAGCAGCCGCCGTCACAATCCTGGAAAACGATCTGGCGGACAATGCGGAACGGCTTATCACTTTGTTTGAGCGCAAAAATGAAATCTCCGCGAAGATGGCTATCTGTCAGGCTATCGCCGCAACGAAATCCCAGGATCCAAGATACGCCCCGCACCTCCTGCGTTTCCTGCAACAGCCCGATCAGCTTCTTCAGCGTGAAGCCGGCAGAGCCCTGGCCCATTATAACGACCCCTCGGTCCAGGCAAGCCTGCAAAGCCACCGCGGCCGGCTGCTATCCGAAGCCCTGAAGACCAACATGAAGGCCCTTTTCGATCTCTCTCCCGAGGCAGCCCAGACCACATTACTCCTTAGATGGCTGCAATCGATGGTGCCTGCCGAGCGGGAAACGGCCCTCGAAATCATGCACGACGGGCTGAACAAGAATATCAAGCCGGCTAACGGCGTACTCGAAAAAGTCCGCTCCATGCTCGACGACTCCGATCCGCTCGTCCGCCAGCGCATCGTCGAACTGCTCCGCGATATCCGCGTACCAGCCGATGCCCCGTTGCTGCGGACCATGCTCGCGAAAGGTCAGCCGGGCGAAGTAAGGGCGACCATTTATCACGCCCTCGGTCTGCTTCAGGATCCGGCGGCTATCGCTGATTGTATCGCGGGGTTGAACGATCCCGATGAAGCGGTTGCCGCGCGTGCGGCGGAGGCACTCAGCTTGCTGGGCCAATTGGCCTCGGGGGTCACCGATCAGGTGCGTCGCGAAGCCGCGGAAGCCCTTATTCAACGTATTAACTTGCCGATACAGAACCCCACCCTTCGTGAAAACATTATCACGGCCATGTCGCGAATCGGGGACGGTCCGGCCTTGCCCGTGTTGGCCGGATTTGCCGGACCGGATGAGCCAGCCGCCACCATCCGCAAGGCGGCCATCCGCGGACTCGGGCGGATCGGCAATGCCGAGCATATACCTCTGTTAATCGATCGGCTGGAGAACGATCCCGACCCCGGCACGCGCGAGGCGGCGGCCGAGGCCCTGGCTCGTCTGGGATCAAAAATCGAACACCTTAAACCGCTTCGTGACCGGCTCGATGCCAAAAACGAAAAATCCCCCCTGGTTACCAAAGCCGCTTGGACCGCGTACCGGCAGCTTTTCACCGGTCTACCCGCTGACGAACAGCAGGCCATCCTTGATTCCTGGACCGGGCAGGACGCCGCGATAGCCACCGCCCGTGCCGACCTACTGACCGATCTCGATCACCTTCTGACCACCTCCGCCCCCAGCGAACGCGTTCGCCTTGCCGAAATCCGCGAACAACTGGGAGACGCCCTAGTACTGGCCAACCAACTTAACGAAGCAGTCGGGGCCTATGCCCGAGCGGCCGAAGCCGCCTTTGGAGACCAGCCAGACCGTCGGCTGCGCATAGCAACCAAGCATATAGATATCAGCTTGCGTATTCCCTCGCCAGAAAATGCCATTACTTTCGCCGCTCTCGCGAAACTACCGGAAGTCCGGGCGGCTATCGCCGAGCGTCTGCTTCGATACGCCGAGGAAACCGCCCAAAGCAATCCCGAAAGCGCCCGAGAATTCCTGGCACGCCTCAAGGCTTCGATCCCTGACCAGTTCGGACCCGAGTGGGCTCAGCGTTTTGACCAAATCCTCATACCGGCCACCCAACCAGCTTCGGTCCCCGCAGCCGGATAGCCTCACTGCTCGCTTTTAAACGATGCAAACAAAGGTTGTGCAATCGGCGCATGATCCATTCGAGATGAATACTGAAACTCTCCGGAGTGATCCGGACATCACGTGGTACCTGCGAACCCGTTGAACGTCAGAGCGGTTCAGAACGAGACTTTCGGAGCCGCCTGAATGGCCTGTCGATCCTCGTATTCGAGGAGGGCAGCGTCTTGGCCATGGCCGAACATTCCGGCCAGAATAATGGGCGGAAAACTTTGTTTGTAGGTGTTATAGTTCATTACCGAGTCATTAAAGGCCTGCCGGGCGAAGGCCACCTTATTTTCCGTCGAGGTCAATTCCTCGCTGAGCTGCATCATATTCTGATTGGCCTTGAGGTCAGGGTACGCCTCGGCCAAAGCGAACAACCGTCCAATGGCGCCGGTCAACACCGTTTCCATTCCGCCCAACCCCTTGATCGCTTCGGCGTTGCCGGGATCAGCGGCGGCCCTCTGCAATCCACCGACCGCCTGATTGCGGGCCTGGATCACGGCCTCCAGGGTTTCGCGTTCATGCTTGATATACCCCTTGACCGTCTCCACCAGATTCGGAATCAGATCATATCGCCGCTTGAGCTGGACCTCGATTTGGGCGAACGAGTTTTTGTAACGATTCCTCAGCCGTACCAATTGGTTATAAATTCCAATCGCCCAGGCGATCACAAGAATCGCGATCACCCCGATCACAATTAGTACAACAATCGCGCTGTTCATGACTTGGCTCCCACTCAAGTACGGACTGACAACATATGACAATCGAAGTATACACGACGTGCTGAGTGTGTCAAAAGCGGCTACGCCACGTCCGCTGCCTGGAAAACATACTTTAGTGTCCGATTCCGCAGCGTATCGGGAAATCGACGTTCATTCAAAAAGGCCATATAAGAGGAATAAGCAGGACGGCCACGACGGCAAGCAGCAGATTAAGAGGCAAGCCCACCCGGACAAAGTCGCTGAACCGATACCCGCCCAACCCGTATACCATCATGTTAGTCTGGTAACCGATAGGCGTGGCGAAACTGGCGGAGGCGGCAAAGGTAACGGCGATAGCGAAAGGTCTAGGATCAACCCCAATCTTATTGGCCAGGGCGAGGGCGAAAGGAAAGACCAGGATAGCCGCCGCGTTATTGGTAATCATTTCGGTCAAAAGCGAGGTGACCAGGTATACGACGGCCAAGGCCAGGTATAGACCGAGGGCATGACTGGTATCAATCAGCAATACCTTTTGGGCCACATAATCGGCAGCGCCGGAGTTATCCAGGGCCCGGGCCATCCCGAAAGCCGCGGCGATGGTGACCAGTACCTGCAGATCGATACTCTGGCGGGCGTCGGCCGCGGACAGGCAACGCGTTCCGATCATCAGGCCGGCAATCAGAAAGGCCGAGAGGGCGATGGGGATCCCGCCGATCCCACCTATCCCGCCGGTGGACAGAGTCATTAGAACAATCAGAACCGCCAGCAGTCCGAGAGCGAGCCAGGCCCGATCATGCCGAACCGGCCGTGCGCCCTCCACCCCACCGACTAAAAAGAAATCCGTATTGTTGCGGTGAGCGGTGGCGAAATGCGGATCGGTCTGGAGCAAAAGGGTATCGCCGGGCCAGAGGACAATATCTCCGATACGACCCTGCAGGCGGGCCCCGCCGCGATGGACGGCAATAACCGCGGCGTTATAGAGCGCGCGGAAATTCGCGTCGCGTATGCTTTTATAAAGAACGGGCGACGTAGGGGAAATAACCGCCTCGCAGAGTCGCTGTTCGCGCCGCTCGGAATCGGCGGCGATGTATTTGTCATCGACTACCGGTACCAGTCCGGGGATACGTTCGAGATCGACAATCGTGCTGACCACCCCGGTAAAAGTGAGGCGATCGTTTTCGCACAGTCTTTCGTCGGGGCGAACCGGAGTGATGATCTGCTCGCCGCGATTGATCTCGATAAGAAACAGACCGGGCAGGCGGCGCAGACCGGCCTGATCAACCCGCTGATTGATCAGCCGGCAACCGGGCTGCACCATCATATCCACCAGGTATTCGCGGCGGGAATCTCCCAACTGCTCGAGCAGATCCTTGCGGTTGGGCAAAAGCCGTCTCCCGATTACCAGGAGGTAGATAACGCCGATCAGCGCGTAAGGCAGACCGAGATAACCCAACTCGAAGAGCGACATCCCCTTCATCCCCGATTGGATCATCATGCCGTTGACGACAAGGTTGGTGCTGGTGCCGATCAGGGTGCAGGTGCCGCCCAGAATAGCCAGATAACTAATCGGGATCATGATCCGCGATGGTGAAATACGGTTTTTCCGGCACCAGTCGGAAACGATGGGGATAAGCATGGCTACGACGGGGGTGTTGTTGAGGAACGCGGACATGCCCAATACCGGCGGAACCAGGCGAAGAATGGCCCCGCGCTCTTTCCGAGCCCGGCCCATGACATGGTGTCCAATAAGATCGAGTACGCCGGTTTCACGAAGACCGGCAGCGACCACGAACAAAGCCGCGACGGTGAGCATCCCCTCGTTGGACAGGCCTAGAAAGGCTTCCTGGGGCGAGATTATGCCGACCAAGGCGACCAGGATGGTGCCGGAAAGCATAAGTACATCAGGCGGACCAATACGCCGGAACAGACCCGCGAAAATCAGACCCACCACCGCGAGTGTAAACCATGCCTGCCAGGTCATTAATTAAGTCTCCGAAACCGCACGGCCGGTTTAATAGTGGCCCAGCCCGCCCTGAAAAACTCTAACAGCTTGCTTGGCTGGGAGCAAACCCCCCTGCCTGAACTTCCACCATTGAGCTCCTACCGTTGGTAGGCGTGGAGGAGCAAGGACTTATGTTCAATAAGATATGGAAGCCTATTCGGCCAGCATTTTTCTGGATACCGGGGCATACCAGTAGCGGGTTCGGAAGCGCCGCGACTGGTCAGGATCGCAGGCACGGGACCGGGCAGGAACCGAGGCCGGGCCATGCAGTATGAAATCGCACGGTTCGCACCCGCAAAGCCGTCACGGGCACATACCAAAATGCCATGTTGCCCACACATATCTTAATTAAACACGTTGGACAAGAAATTTGACGGCCCGCCCACCCCAGTGTGCCGGAGTGACACAACCAATGATAAGGTCACGAGCCTTTCGACCACGAGCTTGCCAACATGACACAACACCCTCGCTTCGCGATTAATCATCTGAATACCTGAAAGCCGAGCGGTTCGGTCGCCACCCCTCGGCTGGTTTTGACAGTTTCGGCCGCTTCGGTTCCCATAGTCGGAGTTTCTTGGGAGGAATATCGATTCGCCTGAACAGCCTTTTTCGTCGTCGGCGTAGCTTTCGCGGCGGGTTGTACTTGCCCGTCCGCCGCGATCTGGCCGTGCCACGGGGAATCCGCGATTTCCCGGACCCGCCGGTTCTGTGCGTACCGATGATCCAGCATGACGGGCCGGCCGCCCGGATCGTCGTGCAGGTTGGGCAACGGGTCCAAGCGGGTCAGGTCATCGGCCGGGGCGAAAAACCCGACAGCCTTGACGTCCATGCTCCGCTGGCCGGCAAAGTGGTCGCCCTTGAAAGCGTCGATACCGTCCGGCAGAGCGACGTGCCGGCCGTCCGCATAGCAACCGCCCCACCCGTCGCCGAGTCTTCCGAGCCCAGCATGGCCCTCGCGTCCACCGCCCCGCTCACAATCGAGCAACTGGCCGAGTTGGCCGATGAGGCCGGTCTGATCGACTTCGGACAGTCCGCCACCCCGCTCGGCCGCCGGTTGCGCCAAGCAGCCACCGAACGCCTTAACGATCTGATTATCAACGCGCTCGACTTCGAGCCCGAACCGGACGACCGAAACGACCTGCTGGACACCTCGCTGGATACCATAATTTCTTCGGCCGTGCGTCTGCGTAAGACCCTGAAAGCCCGGCGGCTCTGGCTGTTGGTCGATCGCTACGATCCGCATCGTGTGCGGCGCTGCCGGGCGGCCGCCACCGGAAAGCCCGTGCGTGTCCTTGGCCTGCCCAATAAATACCCGCAGACCCATCCCAACCTGTTAACCCACGCCGTCACCGGCCAGGAACCGCCCTACGGTTCGTCGCCGGCAAGGATCGGGGCGTTCGTACTGGCAATCGAAGCGTTGCTCGCCCTGGAGAACGCCAGTCTTCATCGTCGTCCCCTGACGCGGCGGCTCGTTACCGTCACTGGCGATGCGGTGCGGAAAAAAGGCCGCTACCTCATTCCCTTGGGCACGCCCTTTGCCGATGTTCTGCAACACGTTGGCTTGACCGGGCCGGTGCTTCGGCTCATCGAGGGTCCGCTGCTGACCGGCCGGGCCGTTGCCTCGGTCGAATCCGTAGTCACGCGGCAAACCGCTCGCCTGCTGGCCGTCGGTCGCGATCATGATTACCTCGCCAACCCGGGCCCCTGCGTGCGTTGCGGACGGTGCCAGGACGATTGCCCGGTAGGTCTTGATCCGCGTGCCTTGCTCGATGCCTACGAACGAGGCCAGATTGAGGAGGCGCTGCCCCTCTGGCCACATGCCTGTCTCGAATGCGGCCTGTGCAGTTTCGTCTGCCCGGCCGAGCTTCCCTTATCGGAAGCGGCCGCTAGACTGAAATATCTTATTCCTCTGAAGGTGCAATGGTGAGCAGACATCCGCAACACACGCGCGATCCGCAGCCGATTCTCTTACCGGAACCCGGCACGTTGCGTCTCGGGGTTGCGCCTTTCTGTCATGGTCCGGCGGGTGTCTCATTCATCTCCTGGACCTTTCTGGTCGGAGCCTCGGTGGTGCTGCTGTCCGGGCTGATTCTGTTCGGTTGGCCGGTGATCCGGGTGGCGGCCATCTCCATAGCCGTGGCTCTGTTAGCCGAATCCGTCTTCAGCCTGTTGACTCGCCGGGGGCGTTCCTGGTCGGAGAGCCATGCCTTGCTGATCGGTCTGCTGTTCGCCCTAACCCTGCCCCCACTGATCGACTGGCGGGTAGTGGTCTGGGGTTCGATTGTCTCGGTCGCAGTTGGCCAGAATCTGGGGGGCGGATTAGGCAACTACACCTGGCATCCGGTCGCCCTGGCCCGGGTCGCGATGCAAATGCTCTTTCATGATCAGGTTACGCGTGCCGAGCAGCCCGTCCTGGCCGCCGGGCATTTGCTCTGGGGAAACCTGACCCGGGGGCGACCGCTGCCGGCCTTGCAGACCTGGGCCTCGGCCGCCCCGCCCGCCGGCACGGAAGCGTGGATCGTCCCCAATATATCCGAAACACTCCAATCAGCTCTTGAAAGGGTATCTCCATCCTCATCCTCGGCCGCTCTGGCCGAGTTGATCCGCGATCGATTGCCACCCTGGCCCGAGGCTATCGCCGGGCTGGGCGGTGGGGCCATCGGGACGGCCTGTGTGTTGGCCTCACTGGTGGCGGGGCTGCTTCTGTTGTGGCGCGGGTTTCTTCGCTGGCCCATGTTTTTGTCCGCGGTATTGGCTGCCGCCGCCATGATCTTTATCCTGCCGCTCCACGTGCTTAGTGAAAACGGCGAGATAACCCATTTCTGGCTGCCTGGGGCCGCGGTTTGGGAAGGACTGCCCGTCGGGCTGGTATATCTGACATACCAGTTGACCGCCGGAGAATTTCTGCTGGTATTGGTGCTGCTGGCCCCTGATCCTACGAGTTCGCCACTCACAACCCGCGGGCACATCCGCTTCGGTATGGTTATTGGAATCGTCGCCATGCTGCTGCGCATCGCGGTAGGTGTTCCAGCCGCGGGCTACTGGGCTCTGCTCGTTGCCAACACATTGGTTCCAGTCATCAACCGTCGCACTCGCCGCCGGGTCTTCGGGACATGAACACGTAACTTTCGCAAGTGGCATGAACAGACCGGCCTCGAGCAAGAGTCACCGGCCCATGCAGGAACTGCCCCATTGCGAGGAAACCTACTCGACCTTGCAGCAGATGATACGTCCAAGATGAAACCAGTTCCTGACGCACTGCGACAAACTACCCACATCGACTTATACACACAGATCCTTTACCATCGTACATCCGCATGAAATATTCTATATATATAGCTTGACACTAGAGCATTTCACGAAATAGCGTAGCATTTGCCGATATATATGCATGACCTACTCAATGGATTTACGGGAGAGGGTCGTGCTCGCCTGCGATGAGAAGCGGGGCAGTCGCCAGCACATCGCCAAC
>JAAYCU010000128.1 GCA_012729595.1 Phycisphaerales bacterium | reverse complement strand
CGTCCATATATTTTCGGCACGATTGCGAATGCCCGCAAGGGGCTGGCCCGAGGTTCGGATCGAGCGTAGACAAGATTATTCTGGGCGAGACGGGCGATTCCTGGCGACGGGGGCAAGGTGGGAGGAGCAGACGGTTGTCTTAATCGCCTTCGCCTTGGCGGAGGGTGTCCGCGAAAATACGGGCAACGATTTCGTTCCCTTGGGTACTGAGGTGATTGCAGTTAAGGAAGTTGGCTTCGTCGTTGTGCAGAAGGTCATCCGCTGACGCTACTTCGACGACGACCGCCCCTTGGTTTATGGCCGCCAGACGGATACGCCCGTTCAGGAGTAATACGTAGACGTTCGCGTTTCGAGCTTGAGCCGGCAGGATGATGTCCAGAAACAATGGATCACACGGAGTAACCGCTTCCCTTAAGGAGAAGTATGTCGCGACATAGACGTTCAGGCCGGCGGTCCGCCCCTCGGCGATAACAGTTTCGACGGTATCTTGAACGTGTGCGAGTACTTCGTTCAGCCGGCTGAAATCGGGGTAGTCCGCCGCATCCGGCGAGAACAACAGCAGTATATCAACTTCGCGAATCAGGTTAATGATGTCCGCTCCGCCCTCCCAGTACAGTAAGGTGTGGGCGTTCGGGTACACGCCCAAGGAGAGGATCCGACGCAGCCGTTCAAGGCCTGCACTTGCTGTTTCTCCACCTTGGCCCTGGTTGGCAAACGTTTCTTTGGGCTGGCCTAATAACTCAGGCAGGATATCCGGTATGTTGCGACTTGGATGTCCGGAAATACTGGAATCGCCGAATACGAGGTAGCGAATGGCCGGATCGGGTATCAATAGGTTGTGCTCACCGCAGCCGAACCCTGCGCATATCAGGGTGAGCGAGAGTGTCGTACCGACAATAACCCTCCTCGTCATGCCCAAGAGAGTCTTGGCAATGTGGATGGTCTTGACCGATTGAGCGGGGCACATTTGCATGATGCTACTCGGCCAGAATGCCTCTGCCAAGGAGCAACGATAGATTAAGATACATGTCGGGCCATACCCGACGCCACAAGGGTCGACTCGTCATAGACGGGACTCAGGTTCGGCCGTGCTCTTGAAAGAATAATAATCCTTCCCGAAGAGCCTGGATGTTTTCGAGTGATGTCCCCGGCACGATACTGCTACTGGCTCCGAGCATCAGGCCAATGGGCGGTCCATTTTGAACCAACCATTTCATCTGGTCGACCACGTCCTGTTTTGTCCCGAAGGGCAGGGTCTTGGTGACCGATACCCCGGCGATAATGAATAAAGGATTTCCGTTGCGATCGGTCATACGGCAGATACGTTGGTAGTCCATTCCGTCCTCGTATTGGAATCCCTGGAAGCCGCCAAGACCCGCTTCGAGAAGTCGTGGGACCATGTCCATCAGATTGCCATCGCAATGCCAGATCAAACGAATTCCGGCATCAAGGAACGGTTGGATGGAGCGGGCGAACTGCGGAAACCAGATTTCGTCCAGGGATTTGATGTTGACGAGGGTCGAGCGGGAGTCGGCCATGTCGTGGTCCAAGCGAATAAGACGCGGCAGATGCCCCTCAATAATGGCCCGGGCCGCTACCCGGTTTTTTAGGACGGCCAAATCCGCCTGTTGGTTAAAATCCCGGGCCATGATATCGGGAAATAGGGCGTAGGCCATGAAGTAATTGGTATATCCATAACTCTCGTAATGCAGAGTGGGAAAACTCTGGAAACCGTCCGTATATGGCCCCTTAAGGAGATCAGGGCCAAACAGCACTTGCCATTGATATTCTTGGGAAATCAAATGCCCCACGTGCCTGGGGTTATCGGGATCGAAGGTGTCGATCTCTTGCTGGCGACGGGGGAGCACGAAACGCTCCAGGTGTTCCGCGACGGCTTCGGGAGAGTCAATGACCATCCCGTCAAGGACTATTTCCGCGGCTCCCGTAGTCGCACCGTGTTCGGTGTCGGCAGTGTAGCCTTCCTGCCCCATGGTCAGGGCATTATCCGCCAGGTATTGGTCGATGTAACAGGCCCCAGCCCATCTTTCAAAAGCCAGATAAACCTGGTCAGGCATGCGCTGATAATCGCCCGGCCGGTGTCCGGTAATCTGTTCCATGAAGGGAATATTCATCACATGAATCAACCAGGAAGGGATGCCTTTTGTCGGCCGCATATGCAGCGTATCCCACGCCAGGCGAGCCCTTGGTTCCCAAGTGTTCTCGAAAAGCTGATAACCTTTGGTCGTCACGCGATATTCCTCATCTGGTTCCTTACTTACTACCGGATTCCGGTTGGGACTCGGCCGGCACAGAAACCGGAACCACGCCCCGGCCGCCATCTCCCGGGCCGACCTCGATAGCCTGAATCTCCGCCTGGCCACCCAAGGTGTTCTGGAAGCGGATGGAAATTATGCCATTCACCGGTTCCAGGTCGTTCAGCACGACATCTACTGCGCGACGCATTCCATGGATAAGAGGCCATTTCTGTTGCCAACTGGGCTGATCATCCCCAAGCAGGGCGGAATCCATCTCTTGGGCAGCGGTGGCCGCAACATCCATATTTGTGATCATTTCCCGGCCGTTCACCGAGACGCTGACACAGCGTAACTTGGGATCGATAACCCTGGATTCCATGAATTTGAGGCGGGCATGATAAGTGCCGGGCCCGACGGTAACATCAACCCAGAAATCCTTTCCGCGTACGCCATACCGATAGAGTTCCGGATCTTCCGTGCCGGCAATTAGCATCTGGCGTGGCTGGGTACGCCAGGAGGCGGCCACTGAATCGCCCCTTGAATTTAATCGAATTATGAATTCCGTGCCCGGCCGCCAAGCATGGCCTTGCGTATCGACATAATCGGTACGCTTCGTGTACCCGAAAATCATGCGTTGGGCATCGGTCGGACCACCGCCGGATCCAAAATCCTGCGTACCGGTGGCAGCCGAGGAGAGGGCCTTCTGCACGAATATCCGCGACCCTTGCGAGTAGGGATTCCCCGCCCCTCGGGTAACGATCTTCAATTCATGCGGGCCGTTACTTAATCCGTTGCGGTAATACAGCACCTGATCGAATCGGGGGGTCGGATTCCAGCAGTCTATTCCGACCAGTTGTTTCTGGCCGTCGAGATAAATATCCGCAAGGCCGCCATCGGGAGCAAAACCGCCCAGCAGACGGATCTGATTGCCGGTAAACGGCACGGTAAGAGTCGCGTCTGGTGCGGCGGCTACCCGGCAGGAGACGCCCTGTACCGTTTCCACGATCCATTCTTTACAGAAACTTAAAGCCGGTTCCGTGATGGATTCCTGTGGGTCATCCCCCCGGATCGTAATGGACGTATGGCCCTCATGTCTTACGGTGACTATCTTATCGCCGCTAGGCAGGTCCAGAACCTGGTAGCCATTGCCTTCATTATTTACTTTGAGTGGTTTGTTGCCCGCCAGGATCTCCTGCGGAGTATAAGCCAGACGCAGGACCGTAACCGTGCCGGCCGGGGCGTCATGCGTGTCAAACCGGATCAGGCCCTCGTCATAGACAACATTGGTGACCACCGACGTGTTACGCATGATGTGGTTTTCTCGGGCAGCGCCGAAAAGCTCCGGCATCCAGGCCATGGCGTGCAAGATGTTCTTGAGTACCCAGGGATGAGCTATCTTGAACCATGTTTTGTGGATATAAGCGCCCCCGTCGATCAAATCCTCAACTACCCCGTTTTCATGAAAATCATAGGTGTTCAGGATAATCTTGCGGCGGGCCATCTCACGGGCCCATTCGCTGTCGGCCTGTGCGCCGTATTGGGCAAAGGCCGTGGCTACCTCCTGCGGGGCATAGACCAGTGATCGGTCGCAGCATGTCCGCGATTCCGGGTACGCCCAGGCCCCGCTGAAAGTGTCTGCGTTTGAAGCCGAATTAACCCCGGCGCGATTCAGGAAAAGGGTCAGGATGTTTCGCGCATCGCACGGCCAGTTGGGGAATTCCTCGGGATAGTTCATCAGGTAGCGAGCCGTAAACGTCGTCACATTTTGAACCTGGGTAGAGCTACCCCAATCCCAGTAATTTCTTCCCCAAGTGTCGTACCCGGTCCAGTCCGGCAGCAGGACATCTCGCAAATAGGCCATACCGGCCTCGCGGGCCTGAAGCAGGGCATCGTCCCTCCCGGTATAACCCGAGCGGATCAGCTCGTCGAAAAATTCCAGGAGGTAGACGACTCCCCCGGTAGCGCGGTCTTCCCAGGGTACGTGCCAGGGGTTCGCGTATCGCGGCCAAGGGCATAGCCCCGGTTCGGACAGGCGTCGTTCGGCCAGCAGGTCGGCCCAATGCGTGGCGGCATTCATCCACTGCTCGTTTCCGATGATCTGGGCGGCCCGAACCATCCAGACCCCGATCTCGCCGACAATGTCCAGTTGCATGAAACCACGTGGATCGGCCTGGCCGTAAGGTATGCCGCGTACGGGAACACTGATGGGGAATCGCGGCCACGGGTGATCCTCAGGCGTCAGGGCAAAATCCAGAAGAGCATTGGCATACAGCGTGACATGTGCCAAGGCAGCAGCATCGCCAGTGTAACGATAATACTCGATCAAGGCGCCAATGGTGTAGGCCGCGCGTTGGCCATAATCTCCGTTGTGCAAGTCCGAAATCCGGGGGATGCTAATGGTTCCGTCCTCGGATATTCGCCAATGTCCGCTGTAAATATACTCGGGCAGGGATCTTGGCGTTTTATGGGGGTCGGTCCAGGGATATCGCTTCAGGGTCTCGGCGGCCACTCGGATGCGGGCGTCACATTGGCCGTTTTGTCCAGTGTACCACGGGGCGATGACCCCGTGTTCGTCCTCGACGGCGTCGTGAGCGTAATAGTGATTGAGAGTGGTTGCCGCTGACGCACTATTGAGCAGAATCGCTGCGGAGATCAGATAAGACGTTGTTAACGTATTTCGCATGGATATTCCTTTCCAGAATAGAGTCGTGAATAGTCAGAACGTCCTTCCGAGGAATAATGGCAATGCGCATAGTGTACGTTGCGGAGCCAATGCGTCAAATTATTGCCATAATGGCGGAGATTGACGCTGGGTCTTGTCGTATAATCGCGTGTTGATCATGTTATTTGCATTAAGTATATTAGGCCGCGTCCGCATGGCGATCGAAATACCCTTTGGGGTGCATAGTCAGGAGAAAAAATAATGGCACAAGTATTATCACGGCGGGATTTCTTCAAAGGGGCGGTTGTGCTTGGTGCAGGGGCGTCCGCCGTGGGGGGATCGACTACGGCGTCTATGCCGGATATTGCGGGTTTTGATGAAACCGATGCGGGTAAGATTCAGGATGGGGAATGGCGATCTGTGTCCGATCGCAAGATAAAAGTAGGTATCGTCGGCTACGGCGTATGCAAGTTCGGCGCGTCCTTCGGGTTTCAGAAGCATCCGAATGTGGAGGTGGTGGCCGCCGCGGATTTATTTCCAGAACGCTGTCAGGCGCTCGCTAAGGCTGTCGGGGCACGGCAGACCTATTCCTCGTGCGAGGAGATGTACGAGAAGGACCGGGAGATTGAAGCGGTATTTATCGCCACGGATGCGCCAAGCCACGCCGAGCTTTGCATCAAGGGTCTCAAACGGGGCCTGCACGTGGCCTCGGCCGTACCCGCAGTGTTCGGCCAGGAGCAGTTGGAGTTGGCGGATGTCCTGCTGGCCACGGTCAAGCAGACCGGCTTGGTCTATGCGATGTACGAGACCTCCGCGTTTCGTCAGCAGATTTACGCCATGCGGGCAATCTATCAAGCCGGCGGCTTTGGCAAACTTATCTATTCCGAAGGCGAATACTACCACTACATGCCCAAACCCATCGCATCTTATAATGATTGGCGCGTGGGTCTTCCGCCGCAATACTATCCGACGCACTCGAACTCCTTCTATATTGACGTGACGAACGGCGCATTTACTGAAGTTACTTGCCTGGCGATGCCAAGCCTGCTGGCCGATTTTCAGCCCAGCCGAAACCGATACAACAACCCGTATGCAACGGAAATCGCTCTATTTAGAACCAGCGAGGGTGGTATGGCTCGGATGGCAGTGAGCTGGGATATGCCTGGGGCGCACGGCGAGAAAGGGCGTATATACGGCCAGAAGGGCACTTACGAGAGCAAATATACCGGCCAAGCGGATGTTCAGAAGGTCCGCCAAGAGAAACTTCCGTTACCTCCCGGTATGCCTGCGGGCGGGCATGGTGGCTCGCACGGGTATCTGACCGAGGACTTCATTACCGCGATACTGCTAAACCGTCTTCCGGTCTGCCATGTGGCGGCCGCCCTGAACAACACGGTTGCGGGCATCCTCGCTCATCAATCCGCTATGCGCGACGGTGAAACGCTTAAGATTCCGCAGTACACGCTCGACTCTTAGCATTGATTCTTGGTTTATTGGTATTGCCATCGCGATTAATGAGGCCAGTTGGCATATTTAGGCCTTATGCCGGTATTTCTCTGCGCTTAGCGAGTTTTCTTCAGTATCAAGCCACCGGTCGAGCAAGGGTTTTTGGGCAGTGGTTATGATGATGCGATAAGGATAGCGGGTATCATCACATATCCCTTTCGGATACCAAGGAGAACATTGATGGTGAATATGTGTGCGAAAGAGGGCAATAAGTGTTCGAATGAACAGTGATTAGTGTCAGGCCGGCTTAGTTACCGATTCCGGCGTTGTCATGTAGATATTCCCTTTTAAGCCCCTATTAGTCGTGATATCGGCTTGGCGAGGCTTTCGATCATGCATATCTCTTAATCCTATCGAATGATTGTAGATGCACAGCCTATTGCGTTTGCTTACGGATATCAAGCTTGACAAGACCTGTAATGTTCGATATAAACAATATCGAACATGAAACAATCATTATCTAGTCATGGCCCTGATGCCCGTCGCAACCATATTCTCCAACTGCTGCAGGAGCAGGGGGAATGCTCGGTCGAGGCTCTGGCCGCCAGGTTCGCGGTCAGTTCGATGACTATTCGGCGGGATCTGCAAATTCTCAAGGATGGCGGCCGGATCATGCGTACGCATGGAGGAGCGACGCCCACCTCCCGGATCAGTTTCGAGTTTCGTTACCTGCAACGCGCCCAGGTGCAGCGTGCGGCAAAGACGGCCATCGCCTCCAAGGCGGTCGAACTGATCGCCGATGGCGAATCCGTATTACTGGATTCGGGAACGACAACCCTGGCTATCGCCGAGCAATTACGATATCGGAGAAACCTGACGGTGGTGACCGCCTCTCTGCCCATTGCTTCAACATTGTACGGATGCGAAGGGATCTCACTGTTGTTGATGGGTGGTTACCTGCGACACGATGAGCCGGATTTGACCGGCGTGGTCACGGAAACGAACCTGGAAATGATCCGGCCGGACGTAGCCTTCACCGGGGCCGATGCCATCGACGAACAAGGCAACCTTTATCAGGCCTCGCCCGATCTGGCCAGTATATTGAGTCGTATCGACCAGCCGGTGGGCCGTATTTACGTCGTGGCCGATCATACCAAGATGGGGCGTACTTCCCTGATACGGATGCGCAACCTGCGTGAATGGAGCGGCTTAATCACCAATTCTGGAATTGCTCCGGAGTTTGCCCGCAAGCTTGCCCAGGCGGGGGGGCAGGTTATTATTGTCGACGATCAGTCGAGTTAAGTTGAAGGAACGAGGTGTTACATGGACGGTCGGGAAATCCGGCGTAAACGTTTGTTCGGCGATGACCGGGCGGTCATTATCGCCATCGATCACGGCCTGTTCGACGGGCCGATCGCGGGCATGGAAAACCTCCCGGCCACGGCCGAGCGTATTCATCCGACGGTTGACGCGGTGTTGCTGGCCCCGGGGATGCTGCGGCATTGCGCCAAGGTATTCGCCGGACGCCGACGCCCGCTGGCGGTCGTCCGCCTGAACTGGAACAGCGTGTACTGCTTCCATTGGAATTATCGCGAGGCCCAAAGCGTCAACGGTTACGACGTGGAGGACGCCCTGCGCGAGGGCATGGATATAGCCCTGGTTTCGCTGACCCTCCAGACCGGTAGCGAGCAGCGGGACACGGCCAACGTTGAAATATATGCCCGGTTAGTGAACCGTTGCCATTCCCTGGGCATCCCGGTGATCGGCGAATACTTTCCGACCGGACATCTGGAGATGAGCAGCGAGCAGTTACACGAGAACATCCGTATCGGTTCACGGATCGCCGCCGAACTGGGGGCCGACGCCATCAAGACCTTCCATACCTGCCGATTCCAGGAAGTCACCGAAACCTGTCCGGTTCCGGTCCTGGGGCTGGGGGCAGAAAAACTACCCACACCCCTGGACGCTTTGAAACTGGCCGCTACCGAGGTGCAGGCCGGCGCGGGTGGGGTGGTCTTCGGCCGTAACGCCATCCAGGTATCCGATCCGTTCTCTTTCCAGGCGGCCCTCTGCGCCATTGTACGGGACAACGCGGATCCGCAAGAAATGGCCAGGAAATATAAGCTTTCCTGATGGCGTCCTGATCTGCGCTTATGCGTGGTTCTTGGAGATATTATCCAGCCGTCCGTTATGCCAGGAACGCCAGCGGCCCATCCCTGAAGACGACGGCAAGAAGTGTGAACGAAGACATGTGGCAGGAAACGACCAGGCACGAACGAAACCTGAAAATCTGGCGGGAGGAACTCGACGACTTCGTCCCGGCCCGGATTCTTGATTTTCACGTGCATGTCTTCCACCCCGAAACGCTGCCGCAAGGCGAACCGTTCGATTGCGCGGGAAACCTGATCGATCAATACGATTTCGACGATCTGAAGCGCGATCTGGCCGAAGTGTATCCCGGCCGCGAAGTGTCGGCGGTCTGCTTCGGGATGCCCTTTCCGCATTATCATTGGCAGGCGAACAACCAGTATGTAGCCACCGGTTGCGATCGCCGCAGGTTTTTCGCCCTGCGGGTGGTCGATCCGGCCGAGGATCCGGAAGCCTTGCGGAAGGATATCATGGAGGGGGGCTTCGTCGGCCTCAAACCCTATCCCGATCTGGTCGGCAAGCAGGATGTCAACCTGGTCGAGATTCACGAAATGCTGCCACCGGAGATCATGCGGGTCGCGGACGAGCTGGGCCTTTTGATTATGCTGCATATTCCACGCAAGTTGCGCCTGGCCGACCCGCTCAATCAGCGGCAGATCGTGGAATTATGCACCGCCTGGCCGCGAGCTAAAATCATCCTGGCTCATGTTGGACGGGCCTATTACCTGAAGAATATCGTCGGCCAGCTCGACCGATTCAAGGGTCTGCCCAACCTGTATTACGATCTGACCATGCTCAATCACTGGGAAGTGATCGAGTACCTTATGCAACACGTTGCCGCGGATAAAATCCTGCACGGCACGGATATCCCCATCGCTCTGGCGGCGGGCAAGTCCGTCGAGATCAACGATCAATACACCTATGTGACCCCCCGGCCCTGGAGCCTGTCCATCAGCGACGACCATCGCAAGCTGCTGTTCACCTCGTTTCTCTATGAGCAGTTGCGGGCGACCCGGAAAGCCGTTCAGCGGCTGGGCCTCGGGCGGGAATTCGTGGAAAAGCTGTTTTATGAAAATGGCATGGGCTTGTTAAACCGTTTCCTCAAGGAGAAATGATGTCGCCGAAAACCATGACCCAAGAACCCGTGATTCCGTCGGTCGAATATGATCGTGATTGGTGCCGGGCGGACCTGACGCAAATCCCCAATCTGATCACCGAGGTTCCCGGCCCGGTCAGCCGGCGGATGCACCAGGCCACAGCGGATATCTATAAAGGGCTGTCCGGCCAGGTCACGTTGTTCCCCGTCTGCTGGAGCAAGGGGCAGGGTGTCATCCTGGAGGACGTGGACGGCAACCGCTACCTCGATTTCTCGAGCGGGATTTACGTGACCACATTGGGTCATTGCCATCCGAAAATCAGCGAGGCCGTCGCCTATTGGGCTCGCCGGCTGATGAACTGTCACGATTTCAGCACGCCGGTCAAGGAGGTTCTGATGGCCCGCATGGCGGACATCCTGCCTGGCGATCTGAACGGTGTGCAGCTTTACGACAGCGGCACGGTGGCGGTCGAGGCCGGTCTGCGGATCTGCCGGGCGGCTACCGGGCGACCGGAGTTTATTTCCTGTTACCGTGACTTCCACGGCAAGAGCCTCGGCTCGGTGTCCTGTGCGCGGATGAACCCGATGAACGCCTCGACGCGTATGCCTGGGTTTTACATGGTTCCCCGGCCGGACACCTATCGCCCGCTGTGGACCCGTCCCGACGGCACTCTGGATACCGAAGCCTACCTGAACAATTACGCCGAGTTCATCGCCGAGGGCAGTACCGGCCAGATCGCCGCGTTCGTACTCGAACCGATTCAGGGTTGGGCAGGCACGGTCATGCCGCCGGACGACTTCTTCCCCAAACTCCGGAAGTTCTGCGACGAGCGGGGCATCCTGCTGATGGCCGACGAGGTTCTGACCTGCATGGGACGGACCGGGCAATGGCTCTGCCTCGATCATTGGGGCGTTGTGCCCGACGTGGTGACGCTGGGCAAGGGTTTTGGCAACGGTTTTCCCGTCACCGCCTGCGTGGCTCGCGAGGGGATCAAGGGCAACTTCGACAAGATCAGCGCTTCCAGCAGCTACGGCGGCAATCCAATGGCCTGCGCGGCCGCCCTGGCCAGCATCGAGGTGATCGAGGAGGAAAACCTCCTGGCCAACGCCCGCCATCTCGGCGAGGTGGCCATGAAGCGGCTGAACAAGATGAAAGCCGAGCACAAGATCATCGGTGACGTGCGGGCCAAGGGCTGCCTGATGGGTATCGAGCTGGTCAAGGACCGCGCGGCCAAGACGCCGTTCGACGAGGCCGGCAAGCATGTTTACGTCAAGGCGTTCGCGAAAGGGCTGGCCTGGATTCCCGCAGGCCATATTCTGCGCATGAGCCCGCCGATCATCATGAACGAGGCGGAATTGCTCAAAGGCCTGGATATCATCGACGAGGCCATCGGCGAAACGGCCCGCGAACTGGGCTACGCATAACGCGCGCCAGCCCGCAGAGCGAGCGAGGGAATACGCAATCGCCAGCCCGAAGCGCTAGCGAGGGACGATAACGAGCGAACTTACGTACTTGCTTACACGTTTTGTCGTAGGCGACGTTTCCCGGGGCGTTTTTCCCTCGCTGGCCCGCTAAAGCGAGGTAAACTGCGTCGGGCTGATGGACCCTCGCTAGCGCTTCGGGCTGGCGGATGGACGCGATATCAAATACCTCTCATGGGAGAACCGAGTCATGGATAAACCGACGATCGGGCTGCTGGGTTTGACCCTGGATTTCTACGAGCAACTGGCCCCCCAGCTTTGTTCGGAGCGTGAACGGTTCGTCCGCGAGAAACTCATCCCGGCCTTGGCTCCGGCGGCCGAAGCGCGTTTCGAGCGAGCGGTGTGCCGCCGCGAGGATGTCGAGCGAATGGTAGCCGGCTTCGAGAAAGACGGGCTGGACGCCATTCTGGTCGTATTGCTCACCTATGCGCCGAGTCTGATCGCCGTCCGGGCCCTCAAGCAGACCCGCCTCCCGGTTATCATCTGGAACACCCAGGAATTGTACGCCGTCGATGAATCCTACGACGACGACGCGTTACTGGCCAATCACGGCGTGCATGGTGTGCAGGATCTCTGCAACGTGCTGACCCGGGAGCGGGTGCCCTTTTATTGCGTGAGCAGCCATCTGGAGGATTCTGCGCCGCTGGGCGAGTTGCCCGATCTTTTTCAAGCGGCCCGAGCGGTAAACCGTTTACGCAGAATGCGGATTGGGCAGTTGGGCTACGGCTTCCCGGGCATGGGCGATTTCGGGGTGGATACCTCTCATCTGGCCAACAGTCTGGGCTGCACTTGCCAGCCGCTTTCCATCAGCGAATTCGTTCATCGGGCCGCTGACGCCGAGCCCACGCAGATCAAGGCGCTGGTTGATGAATATCGCGGCGTTTACGAAGTGACCAACGGCGTAACGCAAGAGGACATGCAGGCCGCTGCCCGGGCCGAAGTCGCCCTGCGCGGCCTGATTGTGGATTATCGACTGGACGCCTTCACCTATCAGTTTCTGGCGTTCGGGCAGGACGATCGTACGGAAACGTTGCCCTTCGTGGCCGCCAGTCGTTTGCTGGCCGAGGGGATCGGTTTCGGCGGCGAGGGCGACGTGATTTCCGCGGCGCATTCGGCCGTGGCCAACATGTTATTGCCACCGGCCGGGTTCAGCGAGGTTTTCACGATCGATTTTGCCGGCAACGGGTTATTGCTCAGCCACATGGGCGAGGCCAACGCCGCGATGGCCGCCCAAGGCCGCAAAATCCGCCTGGTTCGCCGACCCACCCCGATCGTGCCGATCCGCGGGAATCAACTGGCAATGGTCTTCAGCTATCAACGAGGTGAGGCCACCCTAAGCACGCTGACCCTGACCGCCGGGCAGCGCTGGCGAATCATCGCGGCGGCCGTGCGCGTCGAGGATTTCGGCCCCCTGGAACACCTGGCCGTTCCCCATAGCAAAATTCACCCCTCGCTCGACGTGCGCGACTTCCTAAACGCCTACTTCCAGGCAAGCGGCCCACACCACCTGGCCCTCGGCTTCGGCGACGCCCGAAAACGGTTAGCCTATCTGGCGAAGTTCCTTGACGCGGATTACGTGGAGATTTAGATGTTCTTGGGCCTGGATCTGGGAACGACGAATGTCAAGGCTCTGCTGGTTGAGCCGGACGGGCGGATCGTTGCGCGCGGGTCGGTGCCGGTTTCCCTGCGGCATACGACGGATGGGGGGATCGAGCAGGATATCGAGGAAATCTGGCGGGCAACCGTGGCCGCTATCCGCGTAGCCGGCGAGCATGCCGCCCTTGCCCAAGTACAGGCCGTCGGAGTTTCCAGCCAGGGCGGGGCCATACAGATCCGCGACGCGAATGGGCGTTGTACCGGCCCGGTGATCAGTTGGCTCGACGCCCGCGGCCGCATTTACGATGAAGATCTTTATCAGCGTAAGGGGGCGGGCTGGCTACGTCAATGCCTGGGGCACGAGCAAAGCGGTGTTGCCCTGGGGCAAATACTTCGGTTGCAACAGACTTGCCCCGATTTATTTAAGCCATCGAACATCGTTGGCTTCGTCGGGGATACCATTGTCCAACGGCTTTGCGGCCGCGGTGCGCAGGATTGTTCCTCTCTGAGTATTTCGTGTCTTTACAGCCCGACATTGAAGGGCCTTGCCCCCGAGCTTATGGCCGAACTGCATCTTGAGGCGGACCAGCTTGCCGAGCTGCTACCCGCCCGGGCGGTGGCTGGAACTCTGACCGCCGAAACGGCCGGGCTTACCGGTTTGCCCACCGGCATTCCCGTCGGCCCGGCGGTCCATGATCAATATGCTGCCACTCTCGGATGCGGAGCGCTCGAGCCGGGGCAGGTCATGTTCGGAGCGGGCACGGCTTGGGTATTGGTGGCTATCGCCGACTACCTGATGACGCCGGTCGTGCCCTCGGCGTGGGTGTGCGATCATGTGGTACCGGAACGGTGGGGCCAGCTTCTCTCGCTGGCCGTCGGTGGCTCGATGGTGCAATGGGTCTTGCAGGTGACCGGACGGGCCGACGCGACCCGCGAACAGATCGACGATTGGCTGGAGTCCGTTGTTCCCGGTTGCGACGGGATGCAATTGCTGCCGTTTCTCGATGCGGTCGGCGGGCGGAATCGGCCGGTCGGCGGCCGTCTGAACCATATGCGTCTGGCCCACGGGCCCGATCATCTGTTGCGGGCTACGGTGGAGGGCTTGTGTTTCGAGCTCGCCCGGCAACTAGGTTGGCTGGAAGCCGGTGGCTGTCCGGTGCGGCAACTGATTATGTGCGGTGGAGGCTCGCGAGGGCACGTCACTCCACAGATCGTTGCCGACATTACCGGGCTTACGGTGGTGTGTCCACGAGAAACCGAGGTCAGCGCCTTTGGGGCCGCGATTCTATCCCGGGCTATGCTTGAGCCGGATGTACCGCTGGACAAGTTATACGGGGAGATGATCGGTCCCGTACGTGAGATTAAACCGGTAGCGAACGCCAGGTTCTACGCGCCGCTTCTGCAACAATACTTGGCGTCCGTGCAAACCGTCCTGACGGAACAGGGCCGAACCGAAATATCTTGAGGAGTATCCATGCCGGAAGAGATGAAGGGTCTGGAAACGTTTGAGCTGGCCCGCTGGGATTATGTGGCTTTTCTCGGATATTTTGTGGTGATTTCGATCATCGGCTTCTGGGCTGGCCGTGAGAAGAAACAGTCTGACGACTACTTTCTGGCCGGTCGCTCTCTACCCTGGTATGTAGTTGGCTGTTCGTTCATCGCCTCTAACATCAGCGCTGAGCAGTTTATCGGTATGATTGGGGCCGCGTTTGTTTACGGCATCTGCGCGGCCGTATGGGAATGGGGCAACGTCGCGACCTTTACGATTCTGATCTGGTTCTTTATTCCCTTTCTGCTGGCTTCCAAAGTATTCACCACGCCCGAGTTTATGGAGCGTCGATTCAACGCGGTCGTGCGCCAGTTTTTCGCCATTGTTACCGTAATTACGAACGTAGTCGCCTTTCTGGCTGCTGTTTTGTACGGAGGTGGGCTCGCTATTCATAAGCTTTTCGGATGGGATCTCTGGTCCGCGATTATCGTGGTGGCGTGCGCTGCCGGGTTATGGGCGATTTACGGTGGGCTGAAATCCGTGGCCTGGATGGACGTGTTTACCGTGATGGTCATGATTGTTGGCGGCCTGCTTGTAACCATGTACGGTTTAGCCAGCCTCGATCCGGACGGAGGCGTCATCGATGGATTCAAGAACATGCTGGCCTGTAACAAGGCTACGTGCGGTATTCACGCCGAGGTCGTGGCTCATAATGCGCAAAACATGGCCAGACAGGACCATTACAACCGACTTTCCGTCATCCAGCCGGTTTCCCATCAACTGTTGCCATGGCCCAACCTGGTTTTCGTAGTATTCTCGGTCAGCATCTGGTACAACGTGATCAATCAGTTCATGATCCAGCGCGTCCTCGGGGCGAAGAACATGTACCATGCCCGGATGGGTATTGTCCTGGCTGGCTATATGAAAGTGTTTCTCCCTTGTATAACGGTTATCCCTGGCCTGATTCTCTTTGCCCACAATCCGGAAATCCTGCGTTTGCCGTGGGACGCTATTCAGACTGAAGCCGACAAAGGTTACGTTCACATGCTTCAGACTATGATCCCAGTCGGTCTACGCGGACTGTTTCTAGCCGCTTTGTTCGGGGCTATTCAGTCCACGGTTCAGGCCGTACTCAACTCGACTTCTACCGTCTTTACCATGGATGTTTACCAACGGTTGCTGTGCCCTTCCGCTTCCGGTAAACACCTGGTTTTAGTTGGTCGGATTTCCGCAATCATGTTCATGATTTTGTCCGTGGCTCTGGCCAGGCTGATCGTTTATCTGCCGGTCGGGCTATTTCAATACGCCCAGGAGCTCTATGCCTTTTTCGCTCCGCCGTTCGGGGCGATATTCCTGCTCGGTGTTCTCTTTCGCCGGATCAACGGGAAGGGGGCAACAGTGGCGGTACTGGGCGGTTTCGTCACGGCCATTCTGCTTAAGTTGCTGGTCTGGAAAGTGCCCGGTTGCCCGGCCTGGATACAGCCCTTCATGAGCCAAGCTACGATTACCTGGCTCGTCAGTGTGGCTCTCTGCGTGGTCGTCAGCTTACTTAGCGATCCGCCGCGGCCGGAACAGGTTAGCGATCAGCTCACTTTCAATTGGCGTCGGCTCAACATCTTCGATGAGCTGGGAACCCGCTGGTATAACCATGTTGTATTGTGGTGGGCTCTTTTTGTTCTCTTGACTGCCGGGCTGATGCTGTTGTTCTCTGGGATCTGGCTGTAGCGACGTGGAATTAAAAGTGTTGAAGCAATGTGGGATTGTCTGGTGTAACCTGCGTGCCGTATGGTCGTGAATGGATAGTTGGTTTATATAGAAAACCTTTTTGATTGGCGATGTCTTCGCGGTTGTCAGAGGCTACGTTGGGTTGACCAGTCTGGTTTCGACGGTCAGGTAGGCAAATCAGCTCCTGGTATGAGATGTTGGCGGGCCATGGCCCGTTCGGTACGGCCATATGTCCATTGAAACGGATAACCCTTTGGGTATTCGCTTGGTGCAAAGGACAAGGATGGCGAATTTGTCGGAAGATGGAGGTATTTCATGAAAACTATTCGTTTTGGGATCATCGGTGCTGGCTTGATGGGGCGTGAGTTTGCCAGCGCCGTAGCTCGCTGGTGCCATTTGCCACAAATCGGGGTTCGTCCCGAGCTGCTGGCTGTCTGCGACAAGAATGCCGACCTGTTACCATGGTACAAGGATAATTTTCCGACTATTCGTCTGCTTACTGACGATTATTGTAAGTTGCTCTCCGATAGGCAAGTCGACGCCGTATATGTTGCCGTTCCGCACAATCTGCATCAGGAAGTTTACGGCGCCGTCCTCGCTGCTGGTAAACACCTAATGGGTGAAAAACCTTTCGGCATGGATCGACCGGCCAATGATGCGATCATGGCCGCCATCCGGCAGCATCCAGGTCTTTTGGTTCGCTGCTGTTCGCAGTTTCCGTTTTTTCCGGCCGTCCAGAAGATCGGAGCCTTGGTCGAGGCCGAGTCTCTCGGCACCATAATCGAGATCGAAACCGGATTCCTGCATTCAAGCGATCTCGACCCCAAGAAACCGCTCAATTGGAAACGCATGATCGAAATCAACGGTGCTTACGGGGTGATGGGTGATTTGGGAATGCATGCCTGTCATGTGCCCTTCCGGGCGGGTTGGCGGCCGCGTAACGTGCGGGCCATCCTCAGCAACATAGTATCCGAACGCCCTGACGGGAAGGGCGGCGTCGCGCCATGTAAAACCTGGGACAACGCGACCCTCTTATGCGAAATGGCCGACCCGCACACCGGCCAGATATTTCCCTGGACCTTTAAGAGCCATCGTATCGCACCCGGCGAAAAGAATACATGGTACGTAAATATTCTCGGTACACGTACGTCGCTGAGATTCTCGACCAAGAATCCCAAATGCCTTGCTATACTGCAATACGACGGGCGTGAACAGAACTGGTCCAGCATCGACATGGGTATGGAAACCGCCATCCCGACCATTACCGGTGGGATCTTTGAGTTCGGGTTTTCCGACGCGGTCCAGCAGATGTGGGCAGCCTATCTCCATGAGTTGATCCATGGCCAACCGATCAGCAAATTCGCCGGCTGTGTGACCCCCGAAGAGGTTGCTCTCAGTCATCGTCTCTTTACTGCCGCCTTGGAGTCCCACCAATCCGCAACTACCATTGCGTTGTAACGGTCTTAATGAAGTCTATGCCACGGGTTAGGGGCGACTGCCATTGGGATGGGCAGCCTTGGCAGCTTACTGGGCCGTCCAGCCGCCGTCGATGACCAGGGTTGCTCCGGTCATGAAGCTGGAGGCGTCCGAAGCCAGGAACACTGCCGCGGGTCCGAGTTCGGCCGGTTTGCCCCAGCGGCCGAGGGGAATACGTTGTACAAATGATTGGCTGGCTTCGGGATCGTTCAACACCGGCGTATTGATCTCGGTGGCAAAGGGGCCGGGGCATAGGGCGTTGACCCGGATACCCAGCGGAGCCCATTCGAGAGCCATCGTGCGAGTTAACTGGATCAATCCCCCTTTGCTGGAGGTATAGCCGGGTCGTCCGGCCAATCCGACCAGTCCGATCATGCTGGCGACGTTGATAACAACCCCGCTTTTCTGGCGAACGAGATGGCGGCCAACGGCCCGAGCGACCCGGAATGCCCCCAGCAGATTCGTATCCAAGATTTCGCGAAACTCCTCCTCGGACTGCTCAACGGTTGGCTTGCGTATATTGATTCCCGCGTTATTGACCAAAATATCCAGACGCCCGAATGCTTCAAGGGTTTTCTCGGTCATCACCTCCACGTCGGATCGCCGGGTGACATCGGCGGCCAAGGGCACAATGCGTCGCCCGGTGGCGCGGGTCAGCCGATCAGCCGCCGTTTTTATGGACGACTCCTGCCGGCTGGTGACCGCTACCTCCGCGCCTGCTCGGGCCAATGCCTCGGCCATGACGTATCCAAGCCCTTTACTGCCCCCGGTCACCAGGGCGAAACGACCGTCAAGGGAGAATTCTTTCAGCATGGTGCCTTTCCGTTAATGGTGTATTCTGGTTGCGATCCCGCTGGTCAGGTCAGCGAGGGCAAAGTACGCTGCACGGTCTCCGGGCATTCAACCGGCAGGTCCACCAGGAAACGCGTCCCGCGCCCCAGTTCGCTTTCCAGCCGGATCGTACCACCCAGCATGGTGCATAATTCACGGCTGATGGGCAGACCCAGCCCGGTACCGCTATGCTCACGGGTCATGGAGGCGTCGAGCTGGTGGAACTTCTCGAAGATGATTTGCTGATTTTCCGGGGCGATGCCCGGCCCGGTATCCTCGACTATTAGCTGTACCTGTCGTGCGTTGCTAGCTCGGGCTTGCAGATGAACAGTCCCGCTCTCGGGCGTGTACTTGACCGCATTGCTTAGCAGGTTAAAAAGAACCTGTCGGATCTTGCCCGCGTCGGAATGCATGAGCGGCAGTTCCTCATCTATGTCCATGTTCATGGCCAACTGTTTTTTTTCCATAAGCGGGCGCATGAAATCATGCAGGGCCTCGCAGACATCGCGTAGCGAAAAGGTGGTGCGATGCAGCTCGACTTTCCCGGCCTCGATTTTAGCCAGGTCCAGAAGGTCGTTGATGATATCCAGCAGCATACGCCCACTGGTCAGGATATTTCCCGTGAAACGTATGATTCGTGATTGGTCCGTGATCGGTCCGCTTTGTGCAATATCCCGCAGCAGATCCGCGAAACCGATGATCGAGGTCAGGGGCGTGCGTAATTCGTGACTTACATTTGCCAGGAATTCACTTTTCAGCCGGTTGGATTCGTACAGGGCGACATTGGTTTCGGCCAGTTCGCCTAACCGGGTATCCAGTGAGCGATTGATCGTCTCCAGTTCGACGCGGGCACGCTCCAGTTGACCGAGCATGTCGTTAAAAGCATCGGAAAGCTCCTCGAATTCGTCTCCCGTGGTCAGGTCTGCCCGTGCGGAAAACTGTCCGCCGGCGATCTGCTCCACCAGATCCTTGAGGTCACGCACCGGGGCGAGGATGAATTTGTGCAGGATCAGATAGAAAACCACGATGGCTAGAAAGCCGGCTAATACGCCGGCCAGCACGATGACGATCCGAGCGCCGATAAGAGCGTCATCGCTAAGCAACTCCTTGTCCGTCTCCGGTGTCAATTGGATATCCACCATTCCTACCAGTGGTCGCCGCCCGGACACTGGGTCCAGCCTCCGGACGGCCATGATGTAACGGTAGTGCCCGGCTTTCTTGTCGGTATGCGGGATTTCATTAATCGACTCGTCGCGGCGCATCCGTTCGACACATTCTTTTTGGAAGTCGTCCAGACGCAGCGGTCGCGGGCCCAGGGTGCGTATAAATTCGTGTCCCAGTCTCCGGCCCTGCGCTATCAGATTGGTCCGGGCGGCGCTGGGGATCAGTTGCCATAAGCTGCCTAACAGATTCACCTTAAAAGGCCATTCCATATGGCTTAGAAATTCGGCGGATATATTTTGCCACAAGCTGGTTGGAGGCTTGCTCGCTTCGGTTTTCTGTAAGCGGATCAGCCGGGGCTTGGCCTCGGGCAATTTGAGGTTTTTCGCGTTGTCCTCCCACCAGCGGTTAAGCGCGGCTTGCTGGGTTTTCCAGTCCGTGATCGATGAATCCGCCCATGGCTGAGCCAAGGTGGCCAGCTGATAGGCTCGCTGATAGTTTTTCTGATGCACCAGGGTTTCGATATAGTAGGCGGGTACGAGCAGGGCCGCCGTAATGATCAACGCGACGGCCAGCCCGAACATCAGTTGGCACTTGCGGGCCAGCGAGATGTAAAAAAGTCCACGGGTCGGCATGGCGGCATTTTAACCGCTGGAGGTGTCTTTGGGCACCAGTCGGCCGAAAATTTCCGAAACATATAGTTGCCGGAAAGCGTAGCATGGTTATCCCGTTGAGGCGGTTGTCGGCGGGGCGCAGGGGCATGCGCAACCCTGTAAGGTTATAGACTATGTTGCGTCCGGGGACATAGAGGGCAACTTGGACTACCTTTGGAAAAACGAGTCCACGGCGGCTGTGACATATAGGCCGAGCACATCCGTCAGTGTTCCTTGCAGCCCGCTGCTGACTTCGTCACGAATATCCTTGAGAGTAACGCAGTTGGAGGCCAGGCACATACCCGTGGCCAGTATGAAAAACCATCTCCGCATTTTGCGCAAATACATATCCTTGATTCTCCCGTAAACCTTGCGGCCGGGTGCGTGCCCATCGGCCGACGTAAGCCACCTATCCGCTTAAGCATACCGTTGCCCAAGTGGACAAACAAGCCACTCGCTCGGGCCAGACTATGGGGGGCGGTTTCGGAAGTGGAAAAACCTGCACCCTTCGCGCTCTTGCATCGGCGGACGCAGGGCTTAGAATCACACGGCATAACGGTATTGTTCCCCTTACGCGAGGGGTGTGCGCAGACTTTATTGTGGGCAGTAAGATTGGAGCAAGGAATCGATGGCCAAACAGCAGATTGGATTGATTGGACTGGCGGTAATGGGCGAAAACCTGGCTCTGAATATCGAGAGTCGGGGGTATTCGGTCGCGGTGTTCAACCGGACGGCCGAAAAAACGGAGCAATTCATGGCCGGCCGGGCCAAGGGGAAGAATTTCGTCGGAGCCAAGACTCTGGAGGAATTCGTGGCCTCCCTGGAGCGGCCGAGAAGAATCATTCTGATGGTCAAGGCCGGCAAGCCGGTGGATGATTTCATTGATACCCTGCTACCCCACCTGGAAAAGGGCGATCTGTTGATCGACGGCGGCAACAGCCACTTCCCCGATACGATCCGACGTAACAAGTCTCTGGCGGATAAGGGTTTCCTGTATATTGGCACCGGCGTGTCCGGCGGCGAGGAGGGCGCCCTGAAAGGCCCGAGCATCATGCCCGGCGGGCAGCGCGAGGCGTACGAACTAGTCGCTCCGATTTTCGAGGCGATCTCGGCCAAGGTCGAGAACGAGCCCTGCTGCACCTATATCGGCCCGGACGGCGCGGGCCACTACGTCAAGATGGTGCACAACGGCATCGAGTACGGCGACATGCAGCTTATCTGCGAGGCCTATCATATCATGCACGAGGCCCTCGGGCTGGACGCCAAGGCCCTGCACGAAGTGTTCAAGAAATGGAACGCCGGCGACCTGAACAGTTATCTGATTGATATCACCCAGAATATTTTCAAGCGGGTCGACGAGGAAACGGGCAATCCGCTGGTCGAACTGGTCCTGGACAAGGCCGGGCAGAAGGGCACGGGCAAATGGACGAGTGTTTCCGCCCTGGACCTCGGCATCCCCGCCCAGACCATCGCCGAGGCGGTGTTCGCCCGCTGTATTTCCGCGATCAAGGATGAGCGGGTGGCGGCCAGCAAGCTGCTGACCGGGCCCAGCCCCAAGTACACCGGCGACAAGGACAAATTCGTCGATGCCATCTACGGAGCCCTGTACGCCTCGAAAATCTGCTCGTATGCCCAGGGCTTCCAGCTCATGCGGGCGGCCAGCGACGAGCACAAGTGGGATCTCAAATACGGCGAAATCGCCATGATCTGGCGCGGCGGATGCATCATCCGGGCCCACTTCCTCAACCGCATCAAGCAGGCCTACGACCGCAAGCCGGACCTGGCCAACCTGCTGCTCGATCCGTTTTTCAAGGAAATCATCGACAAGAACCAGAGCAACTGGCGGACAGTGGTGGCCACCGCGGCCCAGTTGGGGATTCCGGTCCCGGCCTTCTCCTCGGCCCTGGCCTACTACGACAGCTATCGCAGCGCCCGCCTGCCGGCCAACCTCCTGCAGGCCCAGCGCGACTACTTCGGAGCCCACACCTACGAGCGCACCGACAAGCCGGGCGTCTTCCACAGCGAATGGGTGTAGGGATTGTCGGCAAGGATATGCCGATATGACGAACCTCAGATGTAGGGCGGGCTATTTGCCCGCCCTTTTTTTTGATCCTGCGACCCAGGGCAAGGAATCAATGCTACCTTGCGTTATCGACACACCGCATGATACGCCGTTTTTTGCTCTCCTGCTCTCCGTCTCTCAGTCTCTCGCTCGTTTCGAAAAACGCTCCCCTTGCGGATCGGGCGTCCATCGGATAATGCTGTAACCAGCCGGCACGCGTTCTGGTGGGGTCGCCCCGGGGCCAGACGGTTCGGCGAGTCCGCTAACCCGAGGAGGTGAATGATGGCTATGAAAAACGGTTACCGGTTGACTATGGTGCTGGTGGTTCTGCTCGGCACGATCCTGTCCGCATCCGGGCAGACTCTCGATATCGACCCGGCGTATCCGCGCTGGTTCAAATACGGCGATGAATACGTGGCCCTTTCGGGCAACGGCCTGTGGATCCTTATCGCAAACCCTGAACTAGGTGTCGTCGAGCACAACGATCACGCTCGCCGATGGGGCGCCAACGCCAACCGTACCGCGCTCACCGCTTTTTGCCATACCGGCCTGTGCCCCTGGGAAAGGACCGGTCCCGGCCGGGCCAACGACGGGAAACCCCGCTTCAACCTCGACCGATTCAACGAAGCCTATTGGGAGCGGGCCGTCGAATATGTCGAGGACGCCCGTAAAAAGGGCATGCCTGAGCTGATGCCGTAAGAATCCGGTTCTTACGGTGTTTCATATTTCGGAACCTTGGATTTTACGATACGGGCGATGAGGTCGCTGGTGGAATGGTTTTTGGGGTCGCCCACGGTGGCCAGGCGGATCCCCAGGCGTTTGAGGGTCGGGCCTTCAGGAAGATTGTCCAATGTATAGTCCGGGCCTTTAGCGTGTACATGGGGGCGGACGATTTCCAGGATGGCGTCGGCCGTCGGTTCGTCGAAGGCTGTGATGATCGTTACCGGCTTTAGGCTGCCGACCAGTTCAATGCGTTCCTCCAGCGGCTGCACCGGACGATCCGGGCCCTTGTAACGCCGGATCGATTCATCCGTGTTTACCCCGACAATCAGTACGTCGCCCTCGGCCGCCGCTCCGCGAAGGAAGCGGATGTGCCCCACGTGCAACAAGTCGAATGCTCCGTTGGCGAAGACGATTTGCTTGCCTTCGGCTCGCAACTGGGCCGATTCTCGCTGTAATTCATGACGATCGAAGATGATTCGGCTTAAAAATTCGCTCATGCTGGCTCTCGATTATGCCGGGAGTGACGATGAAGATAAGCGTTCGGACAACAGGGCCTCAGCCTCGGCCAGCACCTGATCGCTGCTGATTCCGGTCATGCAGCGGTGATGGTTCAGCGGGCAGGTACGTTTCATACATGGGCCGCAATCGACTGCGAGGGCTATCCGCCGTTCTTGTGGATATGCATTGGCCGTCCATTCCTGATGCGTCGGGCCAAAAATAGTCACCACCGGCGTACCCAAGGCGATCGCGAAATGTCGCGGGCCGGTATCGTTAGTAATCAGCAGCGAGGCTCTGCGAACCAGGGCCTTGCTCGGTCCCAATCGTATTACCGGCTGGTCCATTACGAAAGCCGGTTTACGCATATGCTCGGCCACCTTGCGGGCGATATGGGTTTCCTTTGGACCGCAGGAGATCAGGACCACCGCGTCGTAGCGTTCGATCAGCCGATCCGCAACCTCGGCGAAGCGTTCGGGCAGCCAGCGTTTGGCCGGTCCGAAAGATGCGTCGGGGTTGAGCAATACGACAGGTTGCCCGTCACGCGCGCCAGCCTGTTCCAGGACGGTCGCCGCCGCCGACTCCTCCGCCGGAGTAGTGACCAGCTCGGGCAATTCCGGACATTCGCGGCAACCCATGTACCGGGCGACGGCGTTGTAATAACGGATCATCGGTACGGGCAGGTAGCGACCGTCGCATTTGGCCGGCAGTAGCTTGTCCGTCAGCAGCATGCCTCGCCCGTCACGATCGTAGCCGACCCGCCGCTTAATCCCCGCCAGCCTGGTCAGCAGGGCGGAGCGAAACGAATTGGCCAGTAGAATTGCACAATCGTATTGGCCTTCGCGCAAGGTCGCGGCCAGTCCGAGAAACCCCTGCCTTCGTTTGACACGGCTTTTATCCTTCGTTGGCCAGCGGATCACCTCGTCCATCCAGTCGCAGCCGTCTACGATCTCCGCCAGCGGAGAGCGGACCAGCCAGGTGATATGCGCTTTCGGAAGCTGTTCCCGCAAGGCTCGCAGTGCCGGGGTGGCCATTACAACATCGCCCACCCATTTGGGTAAAACAATTAGTATACGCGCAGGCACCGGGCGGGAAGGCTGACGAGCCGCTGTCGTGTCCGGCATGTCGGAATATTGCGATTGTGTCATGGGCGTCATTCTACGTGGTCGGCTCCCAAAAAACAAAACCCGTTACTCGTATAAGAAACACCGAATAATCACGCCGGCTTTCGGGCCCTTTCGGTCGTTATTTGCCGAATTTTTCGATAAGCCTCAGGGCGACAGGTGGGGGTACAAGCCGGCTCAGACGGTCGAGATCCTTGCAGCCGAGTTCCACGATCTGCTTGATGTAGGTACTGCTGGTCAGGGCGTACAGATCGCTGGTCATCAGGAATATGGTATCAACCCCGCCGATGGCCAGGTTGATGTTCGCCTGCTGGAGCTCGAAATGCAGATCGATATTGTCGCGGATGCCTCGGACGATGATCTTGGCCCCGACGGAAAGGACGAATTCGGCGGTTAGACCCTCGTATGAAATTACATCGACACCATCCATATCTTGTATCATCTCGCGCATCATGGTCACCCGATCCTCGGAGGAGAAGAGGGCCTGTTTTTCCGGGTTGTGCCCAACGGCGATGATTAGATCGTCGATGAAGACCTTGGCCCGCTTGATGATGTCGATATGGCCATTGGTGATAGGGTCGAAGGTGCCGGGATAGACCGCACGAATGGGTTTGCCGTTAACCATGTCCGCCTCGTTGTTCTTTCTACCGCATCCCGAAAACCGGCCAAATACGCATTTTATCTCCAGGCTGAGCAGTATACAACCGCTCTTGACGCAGCCGGTGGGGTTGGTTAAAGTAGAGCGATTATGCACGGTATATTCGACCACCTCGGGCAAATCTATGGGCGGCGGGCTTTCGGCCGGTCCTTCGTTATTATTATTGGGATTATTCACTACCTGTAAGGCGGGGCGGTCGGCCGGATGTGATACAAGCGATAGCCCTGCCCGACGCGGCAGGGTTTTTTATTAGGTGTATTTTTGGATTGGAAGGCAGCCATGAAAACCGGACAGCAGCGCATCGAATTATACGATACCACCTTGCGGGACGGCACCCAGGGGCAGAACATCAGTCTGAGCCTGCACGACAAATTGCTGATCGCCGTCCGGCTGGACGAGCTGGGCGTGGATTACATCGAGGGTGGTTATCCGCTGAGCAACGACAAGGACGCGGCCTTCTTCCGGGAGGTGCGCAAGAGCGGGCTCAAACACGCCAAGGTGGTCGCCTTCGGCATGACCCGGCGGCGAAACGTTAAGCCCGGCGACGACGAGGGCATGAAGGCCCTGCTGGAGGCCAAAACCGAGGTGGTCACCATTGTCGGCAAGAGCTGGGATCTGCACGTACGCGATGTGCTCCGAATCAGCGAGAAGGAAAATCTCAAGATGATTGCCGACTCGGTGGCCTACTGCGTCAAGCACGGCCGCCGGGTGTTCTACGACGCCGAGCATTTTTTCGACGGATATGCGGCCAACCCCGACTACGCCTTGCAGACGCTGCGAGCTGCGCATGAGTCCGGGGCCGAGTGCCTTGTCCTCTGCGACACCAACGGTGGGTCGCTGCCGACGCATATCGCTGCGGGCATGGAAGCGATCCAGGCGGAATTGGCCGCGCCGTTGGGGATTCACCCGCATAACGACGCCGGACTGGCCGTGGCCAACGCCCTGGAGGCGGTTCGACGCGGGGCGATTCATGTGCAGGGCACGGTCAACGGCATCGGCGAGCGGTGCGGGAACGCGGACCTGACGACGGTAGCGGCCAACCTTGCCATTAAATTGGGGTACAAGGTATTGACGCCGGATGGCCTGCGTCGGCTGACCGAGGTGAGTCGTTACGTTTACGAAATCGCCAACCTGGTTCCGCCCAACGGTCAGCCCTATGTGGGCCCGAGCGCCTTCGCCCACAAGGGGGGGATGCACGTGCATGCCGTCCAACGGACCGCTTGCAGTTACGAGCATACTGACCCGGAAAGCGTGGGTAATTCCCGACGGATCCTGATCAGCGAACTGAGCGGGGCCAGCGGGGTGGCCGAGAAGATCGGCCGTAAGCTCAAGATCGACGACAAGGCCGTCCAGCGCCGCCTGCTGAAACGCTTGCAGGAATTCGAGGACCAGGGCTACGTGTACGAGTCGGCCGAGGCCAGCTTCGAGTTGCTCTGCCGCAAGGAACTGGGCCTGTATCACCCGTTCTGGGAACTTGACCATTGGCGGGCGGTCGCGTTACGCAGCTCCCGGAGCACCGCGCCGGATACGGAGGTCATCGTCCGGCTGCGGGTGAACGGAACGACGGAGCATCATGTCTCCGGCGGGCACGGCCCGGTGGACGCGATGGCTCATTCGATGATCAAGGCGTTGAGGCCGCACTATCCCGACGTGGAGAAAATCCGGCTGATCGACTACAAGGTACGGGTGATCAACCCTCGGGCCGCCACCGCCGCCCGGGTCCGGGTGACCATCGAGTTCCGCGACGAGCAGACCCACGAAATCTTCAACACCGTCGGGGTCAGCGAAAATATCATCGAGGCGTCCTGGATCGCCCTGGCCGACGGCATCGAGTACAAGCTGATCAACGACGAGGAAGGAAAAAAGCGGCGATCCGCCAAGGCCGTCAAGGCTAAGCGTGGATAAACCCGGCGTGTAAGGTTAAAATGGTCGCATGATCGAGAAAGTCGTTCACAAGTATGTCCTTGGCGATCCCGCGGCGAAAAAACGGGACTTGGAATATTGGCTCAGCCGTCCGCCCGAGGAGCGCCTGGCCGCCCTGGAAATGCTCCGGAAACAACACGATGGATATTCATCGCGACTTCAAAGAACTGTTCGCGTTGTAAAACTTTCCACACTTGATGACAAAGCGGAATAACTCCTTACCGCCGCAGGATTTCGCGCATCTCCGGGCAGCGGAAGAGAACGGCCGCGGCGCCGAAGCTTACCGCGCCGGTGACCACCATGACCAGCAGGCGCAGGGTCATGCCGTACTGGTCGGGGTATAAGCCGTCGACCAGCCAGACCGCGAGGCCCATGACCGTCGTGGCCAGGAGCGCCCGGAGCAGGCTGCCCCTGATTTCAACCCAGGCGAGATGACCGTTACGCCGTTGAAAATGAACCAGCAGGGCGACGACCTGAAGGGTTGCGCAGATGGTAGTGGCCAGGGCCAGGCCCGATTCGCGCAGGCGGGTATGGACCAGCAGAAGATTGAGGGCGAGATTGATGGCCACGTTGATCACCGAGATGCGCAGGGGAGTTTTCGCGTCGCCCAGCGCGTAGAATGCCCGGACCATGAGCTGGTTGACGCCGAAGGCCCAGATACCCAAGGCGTACATGAACAGGGCCAGGCCCACGCGATCGACGGCCCCCGGCACGGTCAAAAATTCGCCGCGGCCGAAGAGCACGCGGATCAACGGCTCGCGAATCAGTATTAAACCGAGCAGGCAGGGCAGCCCCTCGAACGCGGTGATGCGCAGCCCGCGCGATAGCGTATGGGCCAGGCCGGTATCGTCGCGTTCGGCCGCGTGGCGGCTGAGGGCCGGAAAGATGGCCGTCGCCAGGGCGATCGCGAACACGCCGAGCGGGAACTGATACAACCGCTGGGCGAGGGAGAGGACGGCCGGCCCGACCCGCTCGGCCTCCTGCCCATTGACGATCACCTCGGGCACGAACCACCAGGCGATAAGGGCGTCGGCCAGGGTGTTGAACTGGACGGTGGCCAGCCCGCCGATCATGGGCAGCATGGTCAGGCCGATGCGGCGAATGGCCGGGTTACGGGCATCGAGACGCAAAGGCAAGCGCAGATCGCAGCGCTTGGCCGCCACCCACTGCCAGGCCAACTGGAATATGCCGGAGATCACCACGGTGACGGACAACAGAAAGATGGCCGTCCGCATTTCCAGATTGAGCCAATGTCCGCCGGTCGCGGCCACGATCATGAAAAGGTTGAGGATCAGCGGGGCGGCGGCGGCCGAGGCGAATTTCCCGAAGACGTTCTGTACCCCGCCGAGCAAGGCCGCCGTACAGATAAAAATCAGATAAGGAAACATCAGGGCGGTTAAAGCCAGCAGCAGGGCCGAATCGGTACGGTCCTGATACCGCCAATACAAAGCGGCGATGACCAGCTCGCCCAGCACGCAGACGGCCGCCAGAATGACCAACAGCAAACCGATAATTCGCCCCGCCAGGGCGTCGGTTTTATCCTTGCCCTCGCGGGTAAGGGTTTCGGTCAGGACGGGTATGCTGGCGGCGGAGATCGCCCCCTCGCCGAAGAGCCTGCGGAACAGATTGGGAACCTGGAAGGCGGTCCAGAAGGCCGACGCCACCGAGCCGACCCCGAAAGCGTTAGTGACGGCCATGTCCCGCAACAGGCCGAGTATGCGCGAACCCAGGGTAATGATGCTGATCAGCCGGGCGGATTTGATGACGGAAAAAGACATTTATAGATCATCGGGAAAACGCCGGCCCGGCCGATAGCTGACTTGCGGGGTGCGCTCCTCATTTTTCGGGGTCGTTCAATTCACCCGGTACGGACGGTCGTGTCATGTCTTGTTGCCATTGGAGTACATAATTACGCAGGGTTGGATCGTCAGGCAAACGGGCCAGCAGGGCCCGCAAGGCCATTTCCATCCGTACCGGATCGACAAGTATGTCCTGCAAGGCGTTAAGGTACTGGATGGCCGAGACGTTTTCGCCGCGTTCGAGGGCGAACGCGATGGCCAGCAGGTGAGCATGGGCCGATCGCGGATCGAGTTCGAAGGCCCGCGCCAGCCAGAAACCGAATTCGGCTGGACGGTATGCGATAGGCCAACTTGAGAAGGTCTGGCATAATTGGACATATAAATCAGCCAACCACGGGTCATGGCCCTCGGTTATCGGCATGGTGGTTGCATTCGATCGCGCAAGTAGGTTCCGTACCTCATCCTCCTGTCCGGTGGCAAGCAGGAATAGGCCGAGGTCATGACGTATAGGTTGCAGTTGGGTTTCTCGCTGGGGCGATGCGGGCCAATCCTCGATGAGCTTGCGGCATAATTCGATGGCCTTTAGCGGTTCGGTGGGATTGTCGAAAAACAAGTATCGGCATTGGTCATGGCGGGCATACAATGCGGTCAGAGGAAACCGAGCACGGATAGTGTCCAACAGAGTCGCGGCCTCTTCCGCAAGCCGGGCGGCATCGGCGAACCGGCCCTCGAGTTTGCGGGCCAGGGCCGCCAGGCGAAACAGTTCCGGTATGTAGGCGTTGGACCAGGCTTGGCTGTTCGAGCTCTTGAGCAAGTGATGCGCTTCAGCCAGGGCCTGATCCATGATCTGATTGTAGTGGGGTTCATTCGCATAGGTCGCCAGCAATCCTTCCATTTCCGCCGGCATTGGTCCGTATCGAAGAGGGGTTCTGGCGATATTCAAACGATCCAGCATGGGCTGGTCAGGTATGACCATCAGTAAACGATAAGCCGCCGCCCAGTTCAGGCGATTGTCTTCATATTCGGCCAGCAGCCACGGGCGGGCTTCGGCGATATAGTTCGCCACCTCCTCGCGCAGGCCAAACTGTTGCTCGATCCGCTCCATTTGCGCTTTAAGTATCCAGGATTCCCCGAGCCTGCGGGCGATATCCGGCCAGCCGGGAGCCCGCTGCAGTACCTCGATGCCTGCTTTCTGGCAAAGCCGGAAATATGTTTCGAATGCTGCGGATTGTTCGGCCGCCAACATACGGGCCTGCGGATTGATGCCTTGCATTGCTTTCTGTCGGGCGAGCATCTGTCCGGTACGTTGCACCTGCCATTCGGCCGCCCTGTAAGCGGTAAACACCTTTCCTTGAAAGGCCGCCAGGCGATCCTCGATACAGAACCTATCGGATGAGGCTGTCTCGAAATGCCGGAACGCCTGATTCCAATTTTCCTGTTCGGCCTTGTCGACGGCCTGGGTATGGGCCAAGGCTCCCTGCCAGTCTTGCCAGGAGGCACTCGCAATAGCCCAGACGACGAAGAGGCCGGCGAGTAGGACGACCCAGCGCAGCGGTTGCCCATGCTTCCGGGGCACGACCAAAGACGGTACCAGGCTGTCCCGGCAAAAAGCCAGAAGCAATCCGATTACGGTATAGAAGAAGATGGGCAGCCCCGGCTTGCGCATGGCGACGTTAAAACACTCTTCGACGATAATGGCTGTCAGAGTCGCGGTTAAACCAAGCAGGCACCATTTATCCGCCCGCGTCATTGGCCTGTGCAGGGTCAGCAGGACGCACCAGAAAGTAATCCCCAAAGCCGTTGCGATCAGGGCAAAGCCCACTGCACCCAATTCGGCCAGTACTTGCAGCCATTCGTTGTGAGCATGTCCAAGGTACAAGGAGGGGAACGCCAACGGATCACGCTCCACGTCGGGCACGGACATACGCTGGGCAAGTATCGGATATGTGTCCCGGCCATGCCCGACCAGCGGTTGATGCAGGGCCAGCGTGCCGGCATAACGCCAAGTACATAATCGCAGGCGAATCGTCGCGTTCCGATCGCCCCCGGGACGTGCCATATGGGCTTGGTACAGCCCGTAGGCAGCGAATATTTGTAACACGATAGCCAATACCACCGCCCAGCGCCATCGGCGACGTACGGCCAGCAGGATGGCTACGTTGATTCCGGCGATCAAGCCTAATGCCGGTCCGCGTGGCTCGGCCAGTCTGAAAGCCCATAGCAGTGGAATAAGTGTCGCGGCCAGAAGGATGATCCACCGCCATTTTGTAATTGACGAAGATGGCTGGCGCGACTTGGGGCCGTACCATCGCTGGCTCGCGAGGTCGCGAGTGGACCATCTTCGCAGGATCACCGCAGGCAATAACGCGATTCCTGGAAGCAGGCAGGCGGCGAAAAAGAGCGGATTACCTATGGGGAATTCCAAGCGCATTTCCGGACTGCGTTCCTGTCGATACCATAGGCCCAGGGTGGCGGTCGCGGCCAGGATCAGCACAATTGCGAGACTTGCCCAATGCACGCTGGTACGGGTCAGTGTTCGACTCAGGACAATTGCCCAGAGAACGGCAAAGGATAATTGCAGGCCGTTGAGAAAGGAAGCTTCGGGCCAGACTGACCAATAGTAGCTTAAGATAGACCAACCCGCGAACCCGGCAAGAGCCAGGGCTGCCGCAGCCGGGGGAGTAAGCATCCAGGATCTTTTCTCTACATGCGTGGCGGGGGGGATTGCGTCCTCGGATGCAATATCCTGCTCCCCTTCATCGCGACGTGAGCGGGAGAACCAGGCTAGGGTCACGGCCAGAATGATGGCGGCCGCCCCGAGTCCCTGAGCCAGCCATTTGATTTCCACTCCACGGAGGGTCGGGTACTGATAATTGAAGTTCAGTAGCTCGACCAGGATTCGCAGCACGGAATCGGACCGCCAGGCCTGATAGCCCTGCTTGACGCCGTGGCCGGCACTGATCAGGAAGCAGGTTGCGGCCAGGGTGACGGCCAGAATAGCCACGATAAACCGTTCCAGGGTGCCGGCCTTGGAGAGCGTGTCCTCAAGAGGGGACTGCTCTATCAGCCTGGTAATATCCTGTGGCGTTATGTCTGATTTTGGTTCTTCGCTCACTTTTTCTGGTCCCATATCGGGTCGGGCAGATTGGCCTCGTGATTGGCCTGCCGAGCCCAGGCGAATAGCAAGTCTCCCAACCGATTAATATACACCAACACCTCGGATCGTGTCTGGAAGGTATTGGCCATCGTGACTACCGCACGTTCAAGGACGCGGCAACTGGTGCGTGCGATATGCAGTCGGCAAGCCAATTCCACACCCCCGGGGAGCACGAAATGGATCAGCGGGGGGACCGCTGCGGTGGCCTCGTCGATCCAGTTTTCAAGGCGATGGATTTGCTCGGCGCCGAGCAGGGCGATACGCAGGATTTCCCGGGACTCGGTGGGCGTGGCCAATTCGGCTCCGAGGTGAAAAAGTTCGTTTTGGATAAGCTCGATCATAGGGGCTAGCCCGTCGGCGCCGGGTGCCGCCCGGCACCAGCCCAACAGGCTGTTCAGGGCGTCCACATTGCCGGCCGCTGCAACTCGCGAGTCGTCCTTGGATACGCGGCTGCCATCGACCAGCGAGGTGTGACCGTCATCTCCAGTAGTCGTATAAAGCTTCATGACCGTAACGTCCTTTTTCATATCCGTCTTCGCTCGGTGAAGACCACCGGCATTATAGCCCGAGACGCCGCATCTACCACACGGTCGAGCAAGGCCCCGACAGAGTCCACGCGAACCATCCCGCGAACAATCCCCAGTTGGTGTTATCATCCGATCGGTTGTCCCATAACACTCTGGACGCGCCGGTCAGGGAGACTGTGTGTATATTGACGATGAGCCTTGGCGATGGCGACCGGCTTGCGATGGCCGGGAATTCGCCAAGATTTTGGCGACGGGCGAGCCGTTGTATGCCGATGGTGTGAGTGTGGTATGGGCAAGCCGCTGGCTTGGCCAACCTTTGCCGCAACGGCTTAGCGCCGCGGATTATTTTGAGACCTTTGCCAAGCGTTGTGCGGCCGCGATCGTCCTGAAAAAACGGTCGTCCGATTTGAAGATGGCCGGCACACACAAAGGCTTTTTCCGGGAGACGGAATGGGAGGCGGTTATCGCACGGCCCGATATTCCGCTCATCGGCTGGGACCGTTCTGCACGAAGGTCGTACCGGGCACCGTCATCCGTGCATGGGCCGAAGGGGAAGGATTGGGGAGTATGAATGAGGGGGTAAAGACATCAAGTATTTTCCTGGGGATGGATGGATAATGGCTTGCGCACGCACGGGGATGTATGAATGGGCGTTGGCCCGGCCGGCTCTGGATAGCGCCGTAACCCTGCCGGAGGAGACGGTTCACGCCGGTTTGCGACCGCGTGGCTATATGTTCGTCAAGCGGGCGCTGGATATCGGCCTGAGTAGTCTGCTGATGCTGCTCATGTGGCCGATCGCGCTGGCGGCCGCGATGGCGATCAAGCTGACCAGCCGCGGCCCGATCTTCTTGCGCCAGTTGCGGGCCGGGCAGGGCGGCCGCCCGTTCGCGATGTACCAATTCCGCTCGATATACGCCGGGGCCGAGGCCGGTCAGGAACCGCTCCGGGCGATGAACGAACTGAGCGACGGCCCGTGCTTGAAAATCCACCGCGATCCGCGGCTCACGCCTGTCGGCGCCTTCCTTCGGCGAACCGGTATCGAAGACTGGCCCCAACTGTTTAACGTGCTACGCGGGGATATGAGTCTGGCCGGCCCGCGCCCGTGGCCGCTGTCCGAGGGTTCCACACGTACTGATGCCGAACGTCGGCGTTTGTCCGTTGTTCCGGGTCTGACTGGTTTGTGGCAGATCAGCGGTCGCTGTGAAATCCCCAACCAGGAATGGATGCAGCTTGACCTGGATTACATCGAGCATCGTAGTATGCTGCTCGATCTGGAAATCATGGTCAAGACTATTCCGGCCGTCCTCTCTTACCGGGGGGCATTCTGAGCAGGTGCTGCTGCAATGAGGGCCCTGCTGATGCTGAGATACGTTTTGTCTTGGAGCTGACTTGTCGTCGGCCTGCTTGCCGCATACCGCCAGGCATTTCCGGATTGGATATGAGTCCGTTTTTCGGGCATCAAATATCTTACGACGAATCGACACGACGTGTGCTTTCGAGACAGAGTCCCGTGAGCAGACGCGGGCTTGCGTGCTCGATTAGCCCATCTGTGTCGCTTGTATCCAGGGACCGCAACCCAAACCGCAGGTGCGAATCAACATATATCGGGGGATGTTCCGCCATTTCCAGTCCGAAAACTACGGCGAGGTCGCTGGTCTTTCAGTGCGAACGTAATAATCTGCTTTTGTGTTCCGAGATATTGCGAAAACTGCGTAAAAGGGCCATGGATTGCGAAATGAACTTGGATAAATGGGTATGATCTGATATACTACAAGTAGCTAGAGTCGGTTAGGAGCCTACGTGTTAACAGGGTTATTCGCGGAGAGGTTTCCGGGAATTCGGTTGGTGGGGATATCTTATTTTGATGATTACCCCTCCCCCCAATAGAGGGATAACTTCTATCGAAAACGATCGACCAGAATGCGTCAGAACCAGTAGTGCATTGTTGTATGCTATTTCCCAAAGTTGCATGGCACGCTTGATTGAGCTGGGTTCGATGCATAACCACCTGTTCGTGTCTCGGAAATGTCTTGATTGCTCCGTGAATATGGTCGACAGCTATGGATGATCTTGACGGAACATCGGGAATAGTTTGTTTGGGGATTATGCCTCCGAGGTGTCCTAAAGCTGGATGCAGGTAACGTGGAGAGTTCCGTAGAGCATCTGCCGCGTTTCAGCGTTCAAGGGAGCGAATTACTGAAAAGGAGAGAGTCTGATGCTACAACGTGCTGAGCGCGGGGAATGCGTGTGTGGAACAGCGGGATTTAGTAAGCCGGTTGCCCATGTCAAGAAACGATTGACTCAGTTCGCGTCAACTTGCTTTTCTCCGAAGTTTCATGGATCCTCTCGTCGGTTTTCCGTGCCGGCTGCACTCGGCCAGGGAATTTGCGCTTCTGGATCAGCCCTTCTTCGGCCCTTGTTTTGCCTCCTGATTGCATTGATGCCAATCTTGCTGTTGGCCGCGCCGCCTGTGGTGATGGCCCAGCCAGTGCCCGGCCAAATCGTCGTGGATCCGAATTATCCGGCTTGGTTTCGTTACCATGGCGGCGGCCCGTTCTATATGTGCGGACCAGGCGATCCGGAGGGTTTTCTATATCGCGGAATCCGCAATGCGGACGGCACGAGAAATGGGGACCAGGTTTCTTTAATTAATAAGATGTTAGGCACCGGGGCCAACTGCATTTATCTTATGGCTATCCGGAGTCACGGCGGCGACGGCGATTGGACGGAAAATCCATACATCGATAGTAACCTGAATTCTGGGCTCAGCGACCCCATCCTGAATCAGTGGGAGACCTGGTTCACTATGATGGATGCTAATGGTATCACGATCTTCTTTGTTTTCTATGACGATGATGCCAAACCATTCGGGCGGGAGCTTCCGGCAAACGGCGAACTCAGGGCGGCGGAAACAGTATTCATCGACACCATGGTAAGTCGGTTCAAGCATCACAAGCACCTTATCTGGTGCATCGCTGAGGAATATATTGAGGGCTTGTCCGGGGCGCGGACCGTAAAGGTTGCCCAGCGGATTCGTGCGCAGGACGATCGCCAACACCCCATCGCCATTCACCAAAACGAAAGCACATCTTTTGACTTTAACGGCAGCCCATACTTCGACCAGTTTGCCGTGCAGTG
>JAAYCU010000127.1 GCA_012729595.1 Phycisphaerales bacterium | reverse complement strand
GGCCTCGATCATACTCTGGCCGGGCATGGAGGGATTCATCATCGCGAGACTGCTCTGGATGATGACCGGCACCATAAAGATCACGATCGCGCTGCCCAGCAGAGTTTTTGTCGAGGCGTTGCGAAACCAGTAAACCACTATCCCCACCAGGGCATACAAAGCAAGAATATCGCCGTACCAAAGCAGAATCGCGTGGGCGATACCAAACACTAAAAGAACGACAAGCCGACGGAAATACAGGCCACCAAAGCTTTCCATAGCTTCCTGCATCCGACGGTATTGCAAAGCCAAACCCATTCCGAAAAGGATGGAGAAAATGGAGAAAAAATGGTGCTCGGCGAAGAATACAACCGCGGCTCGCACGATGCCCTCTGAAAGTGGAATCTGGTTCCATCGCCAGTCCGGCAGCGTCATATACGAGGAGGCGAAAAACTGCACGTTGACCACGGCGATACCGAGAATCGACAGGCCGCGAAGAGCATCGAGCAGGGTGATCCGCCGGGTTTCAGCGACCGGGGCAGCGGGCGGGGTGCCAATGGATGATTCGGGTTCTGTATTCATGGCCGATATTGTGACGTGGGAATTGGCCTTTGACAACCAGCCCCGTTAGATAACCCAAGGTCATGACCGTTTCTGAAACACATGGACATGACATATCCGCCCATATACCTGGGGTATCGGGCTTGATTTATCAGGGATGAAAAGGTATGAAATGACCCTCGTAAAGGGCCGGAGGCCGCCGGTCGGGCGGTCAATAAAAATGACGCCGGGGATGGTGATATGCACCCGTAAAAACGGCCGGGGCAAGGTCTGTATTGGGAGGTTCTGAGTGAAACGGTTAGCTTGGTTAGGAATACTGATCGGTTTGGTATTGTCGATATCGGGAGCCTATTTCTGCGTACAGCTTACCATCCAGCAAACGACTGGACAGGCCTTCGGGGGGGTGCTGGCCGACTTATGCAGCGCTGCCGAGGCCAAATGCGACGCGGTGCTCGGCAGTCGCTGGGCGGTGTTCCCGCCCAAGCCGGAAACGGAGAAACCTGCCGAGCTGGTCGGTGGAACATGGAAGCCCGAGGCATTGGAGGCGACCTCGACCACCCGCTTTGGAATCCCGGTTTCCTTTTTTGGGTTTCTATATTTCACATTTATGACCGCCTGGTTCCTCGGGGTCGGCCGCCCCAACTATCCCGGCCGTTACTGGCATCTCCTTCCGCTGAGCGTGGTTATCGTGAGCTGCCTCGGATCGGCGGCTTTTATCTTCCTGATGGCCCGCGTACTAAACGCCTGGTGTCCGAGCTGCCTATTGGTCCATAGCATCAATTTTCTGCTGCTGATTATCATGCTTGCGCTTTGGCCCCGCCGGCCGGCAGCAACAGGCAACAGTCCCGCGAGGGCGGGCTTGCGGGCAGCGTCAATGCCTGTACCTCATCCAACACCGCGGCTGGTGGTGGTCACGTTTGCTCTGGCCTTGGCCATCTGGGTCGCTTACCTGGCCTCGGTCATCGGTTATAAGCAATCGGCCAAGGCTAATGTAGTACAGAACAACCTTGACGACATCAGCAAACGGGCCGAGGTGCTGAGCGCGTTATACTGGAGTCAGCAGCCCCAGGAGGTTGTTGGGCGGATGGGCGATTCAGCCGGCAGCGTAACCGAGAACCAAACGGCCGAACTGGTAGTCTTCAGCGATATAACCTGCGTGGCCTGTCGGCATTTCGAGGCGTTTCTGACCGAGCAAATCAAGCCGTTATTCGACCGGTCGGTTCGCGTGGTGTTCAGGCATCACCCGCTCGGCGCGGAGTGCAATCCTCACGTACCCCAACGCATTGCCAAAACCCCCTGCACCGCGGCGTACGCGGTCGAGGCCGCCCGCCTTCAAGGGGGGGAAGAAATGGCCGGCCACATGCTGGACGAGCTATTTGGACGGGGCGGTCATCTCGATCATTTCGATTATCCGGCTCTGGCGACCCTTTTAGGCATGGACCCCGCTCGATTCGCCGAGGATATGGAAAGCCAAACAGTCCGGGACCGGGTACTGGAGGACGTTGAGGCGGGCCATCGACTGGGCGTGGATCATACGCCGACAATTTTCCTCAACGGCCGCCGGGTTTCTCCTCTGGCCGTGGATAAAATTGAATTCTGGCAAAAAATTGCCGGCGAGTTAGTTTCGACCTCGCAACCAGCGGCTGTGCCAATCGCCAGCTTGGACTAGTCGTCTACCTGATAGCTGGTTATTGTCACTCCATATCCGCTATTATAAAATATAACCGGTCCTCGTATCGGTAGATTAAATGCGCGAAAAAATTGGAGGTCCGGGCGGGACTCGATGGCTGAAGAAGGGGTCACAGGTCATGCAAACACGTATCATGCTATTACTATTAGCCGTGCCGGCACTGATGGGCCAGACGTGCGCGCCGCCGAGCAACGGCTGGAACCCAAACGGGTCGGGTGGAAATACCTGTACCGCGCCCACCAACCTGGACAGCCTGCGGGCCGATGTGATGGTGCTGGTCAACCAGCAACGAGCCGGTTACGGACTGGGGGCGGTAACGCTAAACAACCAGCTCAATCAGGCAGCACAGGATTTCTGCTGCGAGATGGTGGAGGGCGATTTTTTTCCGGCGGATCATATCAATCCGCTGACCGGCGAGGGTCCGGCGGATCGGGTGTTGGCCGCCGGCTATGACTATCGCTCACTGGGGGAGAACCTGGCCCGCGGCCATACCTCGCCACAAGAGGTGGTTACGGCCTGGATGAATTCGCCCGGACACCAGGCGGTCATCCTCGGAGCCGACCATACCGAAATCGGCGTGGGCATCTGCCAGGGTAGTTCGCATGGGCCGCACTGGGTGCTCGATATGGCCTCGCCTCTTTGGCCCTGACGAGCAACACATAAAACTCGGTACGCTACCCGGTTTCGATCATCCGATTTTTTGCCTCCCCGAGCTCGATCCGGGCTATGGCGAACGATGGTTGCGAGCAGCCTCGGCGATTATTGCAGACAATTACAGTCCAGACTATCCGCCTGCGATTGCACCCAGGTAATTAACTCTTCCACCGACACAAAGACGGCATCCTTCTGCCGGGCATAAGCAATGATATTCATAAGGGCGTCCAACCACGGCTCATTCTCCCCGGTGTGTCGAGCATACACTTCGACCATCAGCGGCCGACCCAGTGTATCCATCAGATCGAACTGTTCTTTCAGGAGGGCTTCCCACTCCGTGGCATCAACTTGATTGATAAAAGAGGCGTCGCTGAGGGGGGTCCACCGCTTGTTGACATAGGCGGAACACATGGGCACCGACCAGAAATCGTAGCCGTCGTCCAAGTAGGGAATGAATGCTCCCTCGTGGCCGGGCAAATTCAGGCAACTATGGGCCAGGAAACCCAGGTTGTAGGTATAGCCCTGCGCGTCCAGAATGCCCCAGGTGAAATCGTTCTGGTCGAAACCGCCGCAACCAAAGCCTTCGACGGGGATGGCGAGACATTCGTCAAAGGCCTCCTTGATGGCCTGCAGGTAGTCGGTCTGCTCCTGCTCCGAAAGCATGGACAGCGTAACGCTCTGGCCGTCGATTTCCTGGGCCGAGGCGTAAGCCATGATTTCAAAACCTGCCTCTTGCAGGGCCTGCACCTGTGCGCAGTTAGCCTGCACCAATTCGGGGGCCAACAGGAGCGTGGCGGTCAGACCCCTCATCTCCAGCGCCGAGGCCATATTCTCCAAATCCGCGAGTTCCTCGGCGGCCTCGGCCACGATTCGAATGTTGAAACGGACACCCGCAAGCTCTGGATCTTCTTCCCCGTTGCCTGTTAGGCCGTCGCAACCTCCGAGTAAAAGGCCCATCAGCAACAAACCAAACCACTTTCTCTTCTTCATGGCAAATCCTCCGCTTCTCTGAGCCAGCCCAAGTATCGAACCTGGTCCTACGCGCAACGATAACTGCTCCGTCGCGATCGGATCAAGAGCCGGCGATTGTTTGTTCGTCGTGTCCCGACGCACGGTTCGCGAACTACAGACCGGTCCCGGCCGGCACGTACACCAGGACGCGCGGAAAACCGAGCAGTCGCAGAGCGAACCAGGTCATGGTGGCTTCCGCCACGTCGTCCGAATAGCAGACAAACTCAAAATAGGGAGTCGTTCCCTCGATATTGTATAGATTGTACAGATCCCAGGCTGACAGCATTTGACCGTCCTCGGTCAGATTTTCGGTCCAGGGAATATGATAGTAGGTCAGGGATGGCGGATCATCCGGCTCTTCCTCGCTGGATACGATCCATATTCTGGGGAACGAATACCCCGTCGCCTCCGTCGGGGATGACAGGCGGATATCCGGTTGCACGTTGTTGACAAAGGTGGTCGGACTGATGGCCACGTCTATGGGCGTCAGCGGAGGTGCGATGACCGTATCCTCGTCGGTCACGGTTTTACCGGCCGCCACCCAGCCGTTGAGGCCTTCGGACGCCAGCGATACGGCCTCGTGACCAAGATAGTGCAGCAGCCAGACGAACAGCGTGGCCTGTGGCATAATCGTATCATCAACGGCCACCGCCTCGATATACTCGTCGATTCCGTTCTCCCCAAGAATCCGAGCCCATTGCGCGGAGGTCCGGCCAAGAACCGTATCGGTATCGTTCATCGGAATATTCACGGAGAAGGGGATATGCTCTACCCGATACTCGGTCCGGGAACGCACATCCACGGCCAACACCGGCGAGAAGGGCATCAGGGTCTGCATACGCGCGCCGGCCCACCAGTTCAACCAGTCCGTGTCCCGCAGCAGATATTCCTCGCCGTAGGTATAGACGCCCAGATTTCGCGAATCCTCGATCCATCCCAGATAGGATATCGCGTAATGTTGCACGTCGGGATAACCCAGCACGTATTTGAACGTGTAGTAAATCGCTCCGGATAACGGACCGCCGCCACAATAGGTAATCACTTTCTTGTCCGGAGTAATGCCGTAGGCCTCGAGCAACGGCTGCATCTGTTCGGGGGTTTTCCAAGTGCGGTCCCCGTTAAAAAAGTATTCAAACGGGAGCAGCAGAGACCCCGGGATATTGCCGGGGGTGGTGTAATTCATGGTCCCGCCGTAATACCAGTCCGCGCCCAGACAAGTGACCACGACCGTATCAGGATCCTGCAGACCGACCAGAACATCGTCCGTATCGGCTATCGGGGATAGATCCGGACCACTGACGGTAAAGTTGCCCGGGGTGACGGTCGGGATGTCCTGGGTGGTGGCATAGCCGTCGGCTTCCCACTTGCCAATCCCGCCGTTGAGGAGATAAATGTTGGTGAATCCGTGCTGAACGAGGGTCAACCAGAAGCGGCCGGCGTGGAAGTTTCCCCCCGCGTCATAGACCACGACGGTATCATCCTGGTTGATGCCGAAACCGCGCACGGCAGCCTGAATCTGCTCCAGCGGGCCGTCCTGGAAGGGAATCGGATTATTCGCGTCAACAAAAAAGTCCAGACCACAACCATAAGACACGTTCAGGCCTCGTGAGGTGGCCTCCTCTTCGCTGAAGGAGGCGCTGACCGCCCCGGGAATATGCTTTGCGATATACTCGTCAGTCCGTCGGGCGTCGATAATCACCAATTTCGCGGTGCCCAGCCGCGCTTGGAGCCAGTCCGTTTCGACCAGACGGTTCCCCTCGATTTCTACTGGCTGGGGCACGATGGGTTCACACGCCCCGCCAAACACGAAAACGACTACAATAAGAACCATGGCTAATGTTGTACGCGTGTTCACGGATCATTCCTCCTGTGTTGGGGTACCCCCATACGTCCAGGATGCACATATATCATCCGGGCGATGGGTGGAAAAGCAGGTCGCCAATCAAATCTCAATAACCCTTGGGTTCCAACCCGGCGTGTGACAAAAACAGAGTGCCCGTTCTTATAGCCGCCTGTCGCCTGCCAGGAGCCGGCCACAGGGGATTGGAGTGTCCCAGTAGCGAACAGTCTACTCCTTTTTTAAGGATCATTCAAGGAATCCAGCTTCAGCCGTGGGAGAAAGCTATCAAGCCAGGAAATTATTTATTACGCTGGGGTATATCAAAACAAAGGGGCGAAGACATGAGATCCCGATGGAACACATGTGTTTAGCGACCACTGCCATCGGGTCTTGTGTGTCTTTAAACACATACAACGGAACACATGACATCCATTTTTCTGGAATCCCAATGCATCGATCTGGCGAGGTGTAAAAAAGGGCGGCGGCCGCAACATTGTTTGCGAGCAGTTTACAAGCAGATATCCTGCTTGTGTCCACTCATCGAGAACGGAGAGGGTTCATGAAAAAACCCTCTGTTCCCGCCGAACAATGTTGTGACCGCCGCAAATCATTCGGTGTTGCTCTTAATAGAAAGAGCAACTTCGATTACCGGGCCAATATGGCCCGCTTCCACTTCTGCAATTAGATGGCGATCGTGTAGTCGAACAGATCGCGAATCAAGGACAAGCCATTGATCGCTGCATTTGTCCAGCAGCAATTCGGAAGACCACAGGGAATGCCACAGCATCCCGTGGCGGTCGCCAATACAGACAGCGAACCCGCTATCAATGCCATTTTCTTCAACATGCAAAATACCTCCAATTCGAGTCCAAGAGTTAGATAGCGATCGTATAATTGAACAGATCGCGAACCAAAGACAGCCCGTTGATCGCGGTATTCGCCCAGCAGCAGTTCAGACCGCAACAGCCGGTCGCGGTAGCCAGGACGGACACCGATCCTGCAATCAAAGCCATTTTCTTCAGCATACAATACCTCCAATGTTAACCATATCCCGGACCCCCTCAACAGTTCGAGAGGGCCCTTTCCTGCCTAATGGAACGGCCGTCACACGACGGCCTACCCTATTAGCGGCATAAATCTACCGGCGAGAACAATTTCATGCAAGCCCTCACCTAAAATTTTTGGATTATCGGGCCCCTTACCAGAACCATGCCAGAACCTTAAAGGATTAAAAAAAGAAGACAAGCAATTCACAATTTCACAAACATGGATTGACCCTTTTCAATAAACATGACTATCAAACCTTGAAATTTGTTAAAAAAAACGGCCTATCACGTCCTATAACTCTATCAGAGACGATATGTCGTCACCGATACATTATAAATAATCACTATCTCCAAGGCATGTAAATCCTATCATTGGCACGGATTAAGTGGCGAACAGCCGTCACTAATTTTCGCAATATTTTTCTTCCATGAGAAAACCAGTCTCGATTCAGCAACGTACAACCACTTGCGATGCGCGCTTACACCCGGCGTAGAGGCGCTGAAATAGCGGCATCTGGCACTCGCGAACGCCCTTTAGTCCTCGTTACAACGGGGGCCGCGCAAACCCACATTCTCAACAATAACAGATCGACGGGTACTCCGATTACCTCTATCGTCATAACGTACAAGCTGCTCTTGGTAGAAATAGAGATGACGATCTCTCGTGGCGATCTTGGCCGAGGCAAATTTCAGGATTATGTTTCCAGGGAAGTCTTGCGGGCGGCAACCTGGAGATGCGAGCATCGTCCCCAGGCGGCGGGTTTGCGGCTCAGTTGCTTTTCCATCCTGGCCAACCGTCTCCGGATATCCGAATCATCAAGCCAATCGCGACATTTTCGCATAGGCAGTACGGTTTTGCCGATGGTCTCCAGAAGCTCCAGGCCGGCGTCCGCGAAAAACCGGCCGAGGGCTTCGACCTCGAAGGTATGTACTTCGAATTGCTCCTCGGTACGACGGGTCAACCAGTGGGTTCGCCCGGTTTTAACAAACCGCTCGAGCTCATCTATTTGCCGATGCTCAAGATAGAAATCCATCCCGGACAGGCGGTGATCAAGAGTGGCCACCAGGACGCCGGCCGTGCCAAGGATTCGCTGGATTTCACGGAGTGCCCTTACCGGGCTTCGCGTACAGCAGATAGGCTCGCCCATGGCCAGGGCCAGGGCAAACGTGCCCGGTGACAGGGTGGACAGGTCTTCAAGATCGGCCTGCCGAAAATCGGCCTTCTCAAGACATCCCATCTGCTCGACCTCGGAACGGGCCTGGTCCAGCATCTTGACCGACAGATCAACGAAGGTGACCCGATAACCGCTTTTAAGCAGCTTGCGACCCCACTTACCGGTCCCGCAACCCAGATCGACCACCGGGCGGCTCTGGTCGCTCGGTAAAAAGGGTTTCAAATAGTCCCAGGTCAGCCCGTCATGCCACTGCCAGTACGAGTCGCTGTAGATTTCCTCGTATCGGCCGGCAACCCGGTCGTGATACCGTTGGTTGGCATTGCGGCGGGCCATTAATCTTCCCCCAAGGACCAATCCCACTTCCGCAAGTCATCCAGACCGGCATAGCGGGTCAGGTCGAAATGAAGGGGGGTGACGGCCACGAAACGCTCGTTGAGGGCGTCCAGATCGGTCTGCTCGCCACCGGGAGAGTGGCTGAAATCCCCCGGCGTCAGCCAGTAATAATCCCGGCCGTCGGGAGCGCAGTGCCGGACAAATTTATCCTCTATCATCCGGGTGGCCTGCGGCGCGATCCGGACACCTCTTGGCGGTCCGGCGGTCAGGTCGGGAATATTGATATTGACCAGTTGCCCGCTGGACAGGCCTCGATCCAGCAGGGTACGGATAAGCGGCAGGGCAATGCGGGCCGCCTGCGGGAAATCCCGTTCGACACCCTGACGGAGAGAGACGGCCACCGCAGGGAACCCAAGCAGGGCGCCCTCGGCCGCGGCGGCAACCGTTCCTGAATAGAGTACGTTTATACTGACATTAGCCCCATCATTGATCCCGCTGACGACTAGATCGGGGGGGGAGTCGAGCAGTTCGGTGACGGCCAGTTTGACGCAATCGGCGGGACGGCCGGCCACGCTATATCCGGTAAACGCATCATGAACGTGGATCCGCCGGACGGCCACCGGACCATGAACGGTTATGCCATGGGCAGCCGCCGACTGTGGCGATTCGGGAGCGGCCACGCTGACCCGGCCCAGGGCCAGCAGTTCCCGATACATGGCCGCCAAACCGGGGGCCAGAATCCCGTCGTCGTTGCTAAGCAGAATATGCATGGGCTTATTGTAGAAGATAGGTATTCAAAGGGAAGCCCATGAAGGCCAAAAGCTGGTGCTGGGTCGAAACGTCGGCCCTTGGATCAAATCACTGACGATGACAACGGGGCACTTTACCAGAAATAATCCCAGAAATCGAACTCAAAGTAACCATCGCCCCCCCGACAATGGTCGCATCCCCAGCAATCATCGCAGTCGTCATCCCAGTCGTCGTACCAGTCGTCGTACCAGTCGTCGTCCCAACAGTCGTCACAATCATCAAACTCAATGCTGGGTAAACTGAATTCGAACTCCCCATCCTCGCAATCGCATACAATATCCGCGCCGGGCAGCAGGCCGGCGGCGAGGATCAGCAACGCCCACATCACTAGTTTTCGCCATCGGTTCATCGCTTGTACCTCCCCGGTGAGGGGCGGGGCTTTCCCGCGACAGGATCCCTCGCCTTGCTACTGTATCAGACCTGAACCGGGTCGAAAGGTTTGTCGCCAATTCGCACAGTAGCAGGGGGGGCACTCAACGCTCTTTGCCTGCCACCCGGCTACGAAAGGGCAAATACCTCGGAAACAACCCAACGGGATGCTGCCTATTTGGTTGGCGTTCGCCGTCCGGGTACAATGTGGGATTGGTTTTTACCAGACATTTTTGGGATGGAGCGGCCAGGCATGGGCGCGTTCGAACGAAAAATCAGCGTTTCCGGGGCCCGGGAACACAACCTTCTGGATGTGGCCGTCGAGTTGCCGCATAACCGGCTGATCTGTTTTACCGGCGTATCCGGCAGCGGCAAGAGCAGCCTGGCCTTCGATACCCTGTACGCCGAGGGGCAGCGGCGGTACATCGAATCGCTCAGTGCCTATGCCCGGCAGTTTCTCGGTACCCTGGCCAAGCCGGACGTGGACAAAATCACCGGGCTGAGCCCGGCCATCGCCATCCAGCAGAAAACCGGCGGCTGGAACCCGCGGAGTACGGTCGGCACGGTAACCGGTATTTATGATTTTCTGCGGGTGCTCTACGCCCGGGCAGGGCGTCAGCATTGCCCGCGATGCGAGCGCCCGATCACCGCTCAGACGGCCGAGGCCATCATCGCCCGCATTCTGGCGCTGCCCAGGGACAGCCGCATCCAGATCCTCGCCCCGGTAATCCGCGGGCAAAAAGGCGAACACGTGGACTCGCTGGCCGACCTAAGGCGACGCGGATTCGTACGAGCCCGTATCGACGGGCAGATTTACCACCTGGAACAGGCCCCGGCCCTCGGCCGCCACATGCGCCATGATATCGAGGTCGTGATCGACCGCCTGGTCATCCGTGAAGGCCTGCGCCCCCGGCTGGCCGAGGCGGTGGAGAATGCGTTGGCAGTCGGCGAGGGGACTCTGCTGGTCGCGCCCGGCGAGGGGGCTGATCCAAAAGAAAAGAACCATACAGGCGAATCGGGCGGCGGGCTGGGATTGACCGAGGAACTGCTCCTTTCGGCCAAATACGCCTGCACGCATTGCGGGATCGGGTTCGACCCGCCCTCGCCGCAGTTGTTCAGCTTCAACTCGCCGAGCGGAATGTGCCTGGCCTGCGACGGCATGGGCACCCTGCATGATTTCGATCCGGAACTGCTGGTGCCGAACCCTGCGCTGCCGTTTTTCGCCCCCTGTATCGCTCCGATGCGGACCGTGCCGGGCCGCTGGCGACGGCATATTTATCAGGGCGTGGCCGACCATGTGGGCTTCGACATCCGTCTTCCCTGGAAAGACCTGCCGGCCAAGGCCCGCGAAGCCCTTTTGTACGGCACCGGTGATACGCATATCACCTTTCGATGGCGCTATTACGGCCGCGAATGGAAACACGGCGGAAAGTTCGAAGGAGTCATCGTCGAGTTGAAACAGAAATACCGCCAGGCGAATTCGGCCATGGTGCGGACGTACTACGAGAAATTCATGCGCTTACGGCCATGCGGCGAGTGCAAGGGCGCACGGCTGAACGCCCAGGCCCGGGCCGTGCGGATCGACGGATTGGCCCTGCCCGAATTGTGCGCCATGCCGGTCAAACGAGCGGAGGAGTTTCTGGCGACCCTGAGACTGAACGCGACCGAATCGCTCATCGCGGCCGAGGTGCTCAAGGAAGTCCGCGGCCGGCTGGCGTTTCTGAGCAGCGTGGGGCTGGACTATCTGACCTTGGAGCGTACCGCCCCGACCCTTTCCGGCGGCGAGTCGCAACGCATCCGGCTGGCCGGGCAGATCGGCAGCGGGCTGGTGGGCGTGTTGTATGTGCTGGACGAGCCGTCGATCGGCCTGCACCCGCGGGACAACGAGCAACTTCTGGCCAGCCTCAAGCGCCTGCGGGACATGGGCAACACGGTGCTGGTGGTCGAACACGATGAGGTCACGATGCGGGCGGCCGACCTGATCGTCGATTTCGGGCCGGGGCCGGGCGTGCGCGGCGGGCGCATCGTGGCCGCCGGGAGTATCGAAGACCTGACCGCCAACGCGGATTCGCTCACCGGCGCGTATCTGTCGGGCCATAAACAGATCGATATTCCAGAGCAACGGCGACCGGTGGATATACGGACCAAGCCGAAAAAATCATGAGCCTTGGCAGCGGGGATCGGGAATCAAAAATTGGCAAAGGAAGATCGGTTATGCAGGAAAAACAACCTGGAGTGCATCCGCAAACCGGTGTGGCACCGGCGTCTCGCCGGTGCTCGTCGGCCCGGCAGGGCCGACGCGAGGGGGTTTCAGGAGGCCCTCCTGCTACCTATCCCGACGAAGAGGCGATCCAGCGTCTGGTTCGCCTTTGCGAGATGAATCAGCAAATGCTCGAGCGGATGACGGACGCGCAGCGCGACCGGATCCTGCAGACGCACCTGGCGGAATCCCGGGGGCCGGCGAAAAACCTGCAAGTATTGTGCGAAATGAGCGACTTGATCCGGTCTCTAAGGCCACGCGCCGGCCAATAACTCACGGAGGTCTCACCATGGCCGCGAATAGTTTGCTGGAGTTGCTTGCCCATGTAACCCAAGCCCTGGAAGACACCGGGGCCGTGTACGCCGTTACCGGATCGGTCGCCAGCAGTATTCATGGCGAACCCGTAACCAGCATGGACGTGGATATCGTGGCCGATCTCTCGGCGGATCAGGGCGCAAAACTGGCCCGATCGGTTTCCGGCCGACTCTATGCGGACGCGGACATGCTGCGTCGGGCGGCAATCGAACATTCGATGGCGAACCTTATCGATCCAGCCAGCGGCTACAAAGTGGATATCAGCGTTCTGAAACAAACCCCCTACCATGCACAGGTGCTGCAAAGGCGCGTCAGGATTATGCATCCCGACGGAAAGGCCAGTTTCTGGGTCGTATCACCGGAGGATACCATTTTGATGAAGTTGGCCTGGCGCAAGGAGTCGCGTTCACAAAAACAATGGGCGAACGCGTTAAGTGTGGCCCGCGTGCAGAAAAATCGGCTGGATTGGGCCTATCTTCGTAAATGGGCCGGAGAATTGGGGGTTGAGCAGGATCTTGACGAATTGATGCGGGAAGCGGGGGTTTAGTGGCGAGGCGACGGGGACCAAGCCGAACGGGCGAGGCGACCAACAGTAATGGTCAGCGCTGGCTCATCGTGCGCGGGGCTCGGCACCACAACCTGAAGAATATCGACGTGCATTTTCCGCTGGGGCGGTTCATCGGTGTGACCGGAGTTTCCGGCAGCGGCAAGAGTTCGCTGGTGATCGACATCCTTCGCGAGCGGTTGTTTAGCGACCTCAACGGAGCGGAGATCGTCGCTCCCGGCGAGCACGCGGCCATCGAGGGAACCGAACACCTCGACAAAGTGATCGACATCGATCAGAAACCCATCGGCCGCACGCCACGGAGCAATCCGGCCACTTACATCAAGGTGTTCGATCCGATCCGCGATCTATTCGCCAAGCTGCCGGACGCCAAGGTTCGCGGGTATCGGCCGGGGCGTTTCAGCTTCAACGTACCGGCGGGGTCGGCCGGCGGCGGGCGCTGCGAGGCCTGCGAGGGCAACGGGGCCAACCGCATGGACATGGAGTTCCTCGCGGATATCTGGGTCACCTGCCCGGTCTGCGGCGGGCACCGTTTCAACCATGAAACCCTGCAAATCCGCTTTCGCGGCAAGAGCATCGCCGACGTGCTGGAAATGGACGTGCAGGAAGCCCTTGGACATTTCGCCAACATCCCGAAAATCGAGCGGATGCTGCGCACCCTGCACGACGTGGGCCTCGATTACATCAAGCTGGGGCAAAGCTCGACCACCTTGTCCGGCGGCGAGGCCCAGCGGATCAAGCTGGCTCGCGAGTTGGTGAAACGGGCTACCGGCCGGACGCTCTATCTGCTCGACGAACCGACCACCGGCCTGCATTTCGAGGACATCCGCCGGCTGCTGGCCGTGCTGCACGGTTTCGTCGACGCGGGCAATACAGTCATTGTCATCGAACACAACATGGACATCCTGAAGACCGCCGACTGGCTCATCGACCTCGGCCCGGAAGGCGGCGAGGCGGGCGGATACATCGTCGCCGAAGGGACACCTGAACAGGTCGCCGAATGCGCGGCCTCCTATACCGGACAGGCTTTGCGCGAGGTCTTGCGGCCCCGCGAAATCCCGGCGGCGAAACGGCAACGGCGCGCGTTGACGACGAAACTCCGGCGCACTCCGAAAGATAACGGAGAACTCCGGGAAGTCCTCGTCGTCGGGGCCGAGCAGCACAACCTCAAGCACATCGACGCCCGCTTCCCGCGCGGCGGCATGACCGTCTGCAGCGGTGTCTCCGGCAGCGGCAAGAGCAGTTTCGCCCTGGACACGGTCTATGCCGAGGGGCAGCGACGGTACGTCGAATCCCTCAGCGCGTACGCCCGGCAATTTCTCGGCCAAGTCGCCAAGCCCAAGGTCGAGCATATCGAAGGACTTTCGCCGGCCATCAGCATCGAGCAGAAAAACGCCAGCCGCTCGCCGCGCTCCACGGTCGGCACGGTCACGGAAATCTACGATTACCTGCGTATTCTCTGGGCCCGGATCGGGCAACCCTATTGTCCGCGTTGCGACGTGCCCATCGGCGCCGCCAGCAGCGACGAAATCGTCGAGCGGCTGATGGCCCTGCCGGAAGGCACGCGAGTCATGTTGCTCGCCCCGATCGAATGTACCGGCGGGGAAAACTATGCCGACCTGTTCGCCCGGGAAAAAGCCAACGGGTTCGCCCGGGTCCGGGTGGATGAAACGGTATACGAATTGAACAGCCCGCCCGCGCTCGACCGCCGTAGTCGGCACCGGGTCGAACTGGTGATCGATCGACTTGTGATCCGCCAGACCCAGCGAGGCCGCATCGCCGACAGCGTGGAGCTGGCCCTGTCCATCGGCAACGGGTGGATGATCGCCGCCCCGCTCGATGAAGGTCAGGAGTTGCGCTTCAGCCAGCATCGCTCCTGCACGCAATGCGGCGGAAGTTTCGAGGAACTGACCCCGCACCATTTTTCGTTCAATACGCGGCTTGGATGGTGTACGGCCTGCGAAGGGTTGGGCGTGCAGCAGGGCGCGGGCGTCGAAACCATCGTCGCCCAGGCCGCCCGTTCGATTCGCGAAGGGGCCATCTCCGGCTGGGCGGAGATACGGAGCAATCAACCCTTGCTCGAATTGGTCGGTAAAGTGGCCGAGCACCTCGGCTTCGACCTGGATACGCCCTGGTTTCAGATCACCGAGCCGGCCCGACAGGCCTTTCTATACGGGACCGGGGCAACCTGGTTCGAGGCCGGCCATGGCCTGCGTTTTCAGTGGAAAGGATTCTACCCGGCCATCGACGAGGCCATGCGGTCGAGCTGGCAGTACCGTCAGCGACTGGCTGGCCTGACCACCGAGGTGGCCTGCCTGCATTGCGGGGGCAGCCGGTTGCGCCCCGAGGCGGCGGCCGTCCGGCTCGGCGGAAAAACCATCGTCGAGGTCTGCCGGCTGCCGCTGGATGCGACCTGGCGTTACTTCGAGGAGTTGAAAATCGACGCCCGCGAAAACCGTATCGCCGGCGAAGTGCTCGTGGAAATCCGCAATCGGTTGAAATTCCTGCTCGATGTCGGGCTGGATTATGTCACCTTGAATCGTTCCGCGCCCACGCTTTCTGGCGGAGAATCGCAACGTATCCGGCTGGCCTCGCAGATTGGCAGCGGGTTGACCGGCGTGCTGTACGTGCTCGACGAACCGACCATCGGCCTGCACCCGCGGGATAACCGCCGCCTCCTGGCCGCCCTGACCCACCTGCGCGATCTGGGCAACACCCTGCTGATGGTCGAACATGATCGAGAGGTAATCCAGCAGGCCGATCATGTGTTGGATTTCGGCCCGGGCGCGGGCACCGACGGCGGACGGATCGTGGCCAAGGGAACACCCAAAGGTATCCAGCGGACGGCCGCCTCGCTCACGGGCCGCTATCTCTCCGGACGCGAGGTCATTCCCATTCCGACCGAGCGCCGCCCGGCAACAAACCGGGCTCTGCAAATCCTCGGTGCCCGGCAACACAACCTGCGCAACCTGGATGTCACCATCCCCCTGGGCTGCTTCGTGGCCGTCACCGGCGTGTCCGGCAGCGGAAAAAGCTCGCTGACCAACGACATCCTTTACCCCGCCCTGGCCAAACGGCTGCACCGAGCGAATCTCGAGGCCGGCGGGCATGACGAAATCCGCGGCGTCGAACACATCGACAAGATCATCAACGTCGATCAGTCGCCCATCGGCCAGTCACCCTCCAGCAATCCGGCCACCTACACGGGGTTGTTCGACGAAATCCGTGAATTGTTCGCCAAACTGCCGGAGGCCAAGGTCCGCGGCTACGCGGCCAACCGCTTCAGCTTCAACCGGGCGGGCGGACGATGCGAGGCCTGCGAGGGCAACGGCCAGCGGCGGATCGAGATGCATTTCCTGCCCGACGTATGGGTTCCCTGCGAAACCTGCGGCGGGACGCGGTATAAGGCCGAGACCCTGGACGTGAAATACAAAGGCAAGAGCATCGCCGACGTGCTGGAACTGCGTGTCGCCGATGCCCGGCAACACTTTGCCCACATCCCACGCATCCGGCGGATGCTGCAAACCCTGGCCGACGTCGGGCTGGGCTATATCGCTCTCGGCCAGCCGGCCCCGACTCTCTCCGGAGGCGAGGCCCAGCGGGTCAAGCTGGCCGCCGAACTGGGCCGGCCCAATACGGGCAAGACACTCTATATCTTGGACGAGCCGACCACCGGCCTGCACTTTGACGACCTCCGCAAGCTCCTGGACGTACTCCACCGACTGTGCGATCTTGGCAACACTGTGGTCTGCATCGAGCACAACCTGGACGTGATCAAGACGGCCGACTGGATCATCGATCTCGGCCCGGAGGGTGGCGAGGGCGGCGGCGAGATCGTGGCCGAGGGTCCACCGGAGAAAATCGCCGCCAGTCGACACTCCCATACCGGAACGATCCTGGCCGAGGTGCTGGCCCGCGATCCGCGGCAACCGCGGTCCGTTTACGACCCGACGCGAGCGGAAACCACCGACGATGTATCCTTCGAAAAGGAAGACCTGGGCGAGGCCCGCATGCCCTGGGAAGTGGACGGGCGGCGTTGGCACACCCGTGAGCGGGTTGGACGGCGCGGCGAGGCCGTACGCTGGGACGGTGCGGCCCTCGAATGGCTGATAGATCAGATCGAGGCGGCCGGCAAGGGTAAATTCGCTCCCACAAATTTCAATAGTAGAAGTATTGTTGAAATAAAAATACCCGGAAGCGATACGCCCTGGTTTTTCCATGCCAGAACCGGCGGGACATGGCTTCTGGACGTTACTTTCCGCGTACCCACCCGGGCGATCAGCGCGGCCGAGGCCCGCCGCCTGGTTCCGCTTAAGCCGCTGGATGATATGGAGGAACTCCCCATTTACGGCCGTCAGCCACGGGTCACCGTGCGGCATTCCGGACGCAACACGGACGATGTCCGCATGCTCATCCACTCCCGCCGCGAGATCGCCACCGCCGGCGGCCGTGATTTCATCGTGCGGGCGGTCAAGGCCTACCAGCGTCTGATACGCAAACTGGGCGAGGATGTGGTTTTACGTCAACCCTGGAAAGTCAGCGGTAAAAACTGGCACTTGGCCCAATCGATGATCCGCAAGAACGAAAACAAGCTCTGGCGCGGGACACTCATCGTCGAGATGCTGGGCAAGATGAAAAAGCTCGTCCCTTCGTTAACCGAGGACTGGAGTCGTAAGGTCATGGTGGTCATCGAACATCCGCGGATCAAGGGTAACTGGGCCCGGTTGATCACCAACCATGCCCACGCCATGCGGGTGCAGATTCGCGCCCCGCGCGGCTTGTTCACCCCGGCGATGATCGAAAAGATCGGCCTGACGCCCGACATCCGCGATCAGAGAGATGAAAATGAAGTCATCTTCTGGCTCCAACGGATGGACCAGATCGATAACGCGCAGTTCGAGCGGCTGGTCCGCGAATCGATCACGGGTTTGACGGAAACCGATGGTGCAACCTCATGAGCGAATGCCTGATCCCAAATCGCCTGCTGTTTCGTTTCGAGATACCGCTGCGGTATCGACCTTCACCGGTTATCGACGGCGATCTATCTGACTGGTCGGATGATTTTCTGTTGCCGGAGCTGTGTCGCGTCGATGGACAGGAACCGTTCGGGCAGTTCTACCTGGCTTGGAACGAGTCGGGGCTATTCATAGCCTGTCGCGTTGAAGGCCGCCGCTCGCCCTTCCGCTGCGATCCCAAGCAGTTCTGGAAAGGCGACAACCTGCGGCTCTGCACGGACATGCGGGATACCCGCGATATGAAACGGGCCTCGCGGTATGCCCAGCAGTTTTATTTCCTGCCAGCCGGGGGCGGAGCGGATGGCCATGAGCCAGTGGCCGGGGCGGCCAAGATCCATCGGGCCACCGAAAATGCTTCACCCGTGCCTCGGGGCAAGCTTCAGATCGCCACGTTACGTAAAGGCTCAATCTACACGCTGGAAGCGCATATCCCGGCTGCGGCCTTGTCGGGTTTCGACCCCGACGAACATTCCCGTATCGGGCTTTTCTATATGATCGAGGACAGCGACCTCGGCCGGCAATACCTCACCGTCGGCGACGAGCTCAACTGGCACATCGACCCTTCCACCTGGGCCACGGGTGTATTGAGCAGGGATTAACCCCTACCGCGGGCAATGCGATTGAGGACTTCTCGTTTATCCCCAGCGGACCAGGCCGATGTGGTAGCGGGCGGCCATTTCCGGGTGGTGCGGCACAATCCGCAGGGCGTATCCGTAGCGTCCGCTATAGGTGCAGGGGATCACTCCCGAATAACGGTAACTGTCCGGCGAACCGTTGTTACCCTGGCACTTGAGCGGAGCGGTATGGCCGACATTGATCAGCCCGCCGGCATCCAGCGGGCCGAAGTACAGCTCAACGGACACTTCCTCTGGGCTGATCGAGCCGAGCCGGATATAAGCGGAGACGGGCAACTCGTTGCCCACCGTCGGTTCGGACGGAATCTCAGCCTGGACACCTTCTATGCGAACCTCGTTCCATTTATCAAGTAACTTGTTTCGCCAAGCGGCAACCTCGCGGGTCACCCGGTAATTCTCTTCTCGGAAACGGCACCAACGCCGTCCGGCGGGCAGATAAAACCGCTCCAGGTATTCGCCGACCATGCGGTTGCTGTTAAAGACCGGACAACAGGTCTTCATGGAAGACTTCATCACGCCGATCCATCGCCGCGGCAGACCATCCTGCCCCCGATCGTAATACATCGGGATGATTTCCTTTTCGAGCAGCTCGTACAGGGACTGGGCTTCCATAAAGTCCTGATAATCCTGGTTGCCGTATATTCGCCGATCGCCAATGGCCCAGCCATTGGTCCCGTCGTAGGCTTCCGGCCACCAGCCGTCGAGTATGGACAGGTTCAATCCGCCGTTCGGAGTGACTTTCATGCCGCTGGTTCCGCTGGCCTCGTGCAGCTTAATCGGCGTATTCAGCCACACGTCCACGCCCTCGATGAGCAACCGGGCGCTACTCATATCGTAATCCTCAAGGAATACGATACGGTTACGCAAGTGAGGCTGCTTGCTGAAGACGACAAGTTTCTTGATAAGTTCCTTGCCCGCTTCATCCTTGGGATGGGCCTTGCCGGAAATGATCATCTGCACCGGCCGATGCGGGTCGGTCAAGAGCCGGGCCAGCCGTTCCTGGTCGTAGAGGAAGAGAGACGCCCGCTTATAGGTAGCAAACCGCCGGGCAAAACCGATAGTCAAAGCCTCGGGATCCAATACCTCGTCGGTGCTGTCTACCTCGGCCGGCGGGGCTCCGCGAGCGATTAACTGATTACGCATGCGCCGGCGGGCAAAGGCTACCAGCCGGGCACGTAGACGCTCATGCACTCGCCAAAGCTCGGCGTCCGGCACCAGATCCACCCGTTTCCAGATTTCCTGGTCCAACGGATCCTCGGACCACTGTGGGCCCAGGTATTGATCGTAAAGATGGGCTACGTCACGACTCAACCAACTACGGATATGCACGCCATTGGTAATCGAGGTAATAGGCACTTCGTTGACCGGTACACCGGGGTATACCTCTCCGAACATTTCCCGCGATACCTTACCGTGCAACTGGCTGACCCCGTTGCTGAGGTAGGACAAACGCAAAGCCAAAACCGCCATGGAGAACGGTTCATGGGAATCCTTGGCGTTCATCCGCCCGAGACGAAGGAGGGTTTCCTCATCGATCCCCAGACTGCGACAGTAATTGCCCAGATACTTGGTTACCAGAGCAGGCGGGAAGCGGTCGATACCTGCGGGAACCGGGGTATGGGTGGTAAAAACCGTACCAGTCGAGACGACTTCGCGGGCCTCCTCGAAACTGAGGTGAAACTTCTTCATTTGCTGATGGATCCGCTCGACGGCCAGAAACGCGGAGTGTCCCTCATTCATATGGCAAACCGACGGCTCAACGCCCAACTCGGCCAGAAGGCGAACACCGCCAATGCCGAGTACAATTTCCTGACGGATACGAACCTCTTGGTCGCCACCATACAGCCGGGCGGTGATATCGCGATCCTCCCGACGATTGGACGGTACGTTGGTATCCAAAAGGTAGAGCGTTACCCGCCCCACCAGCACCTTCCAGACGTTGGCGACAACTTCATGCCCGCCTACGTCCATGGATACGCTAAGCTGCTTGCCGTCGGACGTACGCATTGGTTGAATCGGTAGGGTGGCGAAATCTAGGTCGGGATAGTCCTCGAACTGATATCCATCGTTGGTCAGGAACTGGTGGAAATATCCTTGGCGATAGAGAAGCCCCACACCCACCAGCGGCAGCCCCAGATCACTGGCGCTTTTCAGGTGGTCGCCGGCCAGGACGCCCAGGCCGCCGGAATAGATCGGCAGACATTCGTGCAGCCCGAATTCGGCCGAGAAGTACGCAATCATGCCGATATCCCGGGCGCCGTAATGTTCCTTATAATACGTACGCCCTTTGAGATAGGCGCTGAGCGAATCGAGTACGCGGCCCAACGAAGCTATGTAGGCTGGATCGCGGGCTAACCGGTCCAAACGCTCCTGCGGAATCTGCGCGAGCATGGTCACCGGGTTATGCTTCAGGTCGCGCCACATATCGATATCAAGGCGTCGAATCAACTCAATGGCATCAGGGTTCCAAGTCCACCACAAATTATTGATGAGTTCGCGGAGCGGTTTCAGCGGCTCCGGAAGAGAGGGTAGCACGACGAAGTTGCGAACATGATTCATCTGGTCCACGATATTCACCTAAGTCTTTTTTGTAAAAGGTTTTAAACGCTTGGCGACTCCGTTCGCCTTACACGAGATATCGCCTGTATTGCTCCGCACTGGTCCATAGGATTGTAGCATCGGCAAAAAAGGCAATAACCTGCTGGTTTATACAGTAGTTATTATCGCTCATTCTGTGGAAACAAAGCTGCAGTTGCGTAACCCCTAGGTTGCGCATAGGCAAAGCACACCGGACCGCACTTATTCTAAGCTACCACAACTTCCCGTGGAAATGAAGATTACGAACAAATGACGAGAATAAAAGGAACCAATGACGGGCCTCCGTCATCGCGACTTGTGCATTAAGATCAACCGGCTATCAGGCCAGCCGGGCCAGCACCCTGTCCTGAACGACTTCGTCTTTCGCGCCAGTAATGAGCGTACGACGTTCGCCACGACCGAGGACTCGCTGATAAAAATCCCCCAACCCCTCTTCAGGCATACGTTGCGCGGCCCAGGCCTCCAAGATGGGCAGTACAGCCGCGACTATTTGATCCCGCGGCACGTTGACCGCGAACAAATCGGCGATGCGGTCGCCGACCAGTGCGCCCCCAATGAAAATGTCGTAATGGCCGGGCTTATGCCCGACCAAGGCCAAATCGGCGGTATAAGGACGACTGCAACCGTTCGGGCAACCCGTCATCCGCAAGGTCAACGGAATGTCGGCAACCCCGAGCCGACGAAGCTCGGCCTCGAAGGCGTCGAGTACTGCGGGCATGACTCGCTCCGATTCGGTCAGGGCCTGCCCACAGGTCGGCAGGGCAACGCAAGCCACGGCATATTTTCGCACGGCCGTCATCTCCGCTACCCGCGGTAGGCCGAACGATTCAAGAATGACCTCCAGCTTTTTAACATCCTGCTCGGAGAGGTTAGCGAAGATTATGTTCTGATGGGGAGTCAGAATAACTTCCGGGCGCAAGGACTCTACCGCTAAACGCAAGGCCGTCTTGAACCGACATGATTCATGATCGATGATCCGTCCGTTGGGAATATAAACACCGTAGAAGTAACGATCATTGCCCTGTTCGTGTTTGCCAAGATGGTCCGGGCACCGCAATGGACCACAATCCACCCAATCCTCAAGCGGAAAATTAGCGCGTTTCGTAAATTCCTCGCGGAAACGATCTATCCCCCATTCCTCGACGAGGTATTTCAACCGGGCATGGCGGCGATCGGTTCGATCACCGTGATCACGAAAGATGGCCACTACGGTGCGCACGGCATCGACAATATGCTCGGCATCGACATAGCCGAGCGGGGTGGCCAGACGGGCGTAGGTTTTCGCGTTTTTGTGGGTCATACCCATACCACCACCGACGAGTACGTTGGCCCCTTTGAGACGGCCATCCTCCATCAGGGCGATTAATCCAACATCCTGCTCGTAAACGCCGACCGAATTATCCTCGGGCAGGGCGATTCCCGTCTTGAACTTGCGCGGCAAATATTGCGAGCCGTAGAGTGGTTCGGATTCCTGAGTCGTGTCTATCTTGTCGCCGTCGAGCCAAATTTCATAATAGGCGTTGGTCCGGGGGCACAATTCATCGCGGAGTCGGCGGGCCAGATTCTGCAATTGGCGATGAGGTTCGCCGGCATAAGGCGCCGGCGGGGCCATGACGTTCCGCTCCACATCCCCACAGCCGCACAGACTGCTTAGCATCTCCCGGCTGATCCGCTGGATGGCGGGTTTGATCTCGCCTTTCAGCAGACCATGCAACTGCACATTCTGCCGCGTCGTCACCCGCAACGCATGGTTGTACACCACGTCATCGGCCAGAGCGTCCAAGGCAAGATATTGTTCCGCACTAAGGACACCACCGGGGATGGTCACCCGCATCATGAACCAACCAGTCTTGGGAACACCGACGGCCTTCAGCGCCGGCCGCGCGTCCCGGTCATCCTGTTGGTAAATGCCGTGGAACTTGATGAGGTGGACATTATCGTCCTCGAAAAATGATTCCTCGTTCAAGAGATCCTCGGCTATGGACCCGCGCAGGAAACGACTGTTGATCTTAGCCTGTTCGACTTTGGTTTGTTTATTCGTATCGGGCATCAGTATACCTCTATATTCGCTGTTATATCTCGGATTCAACCCACTGACTGATCGCCTACCTAGTCGTCCCTGAAAAAGCCGCTTGCTGAATATTCGAGACCGAGGAGTCGCTACTCCTGTCGGGTAAGCGTATCCCGAAAGCCCCCTCCATAGCTTACGTCATGCAAACTCGGGCATAAATGGAGGT
>JAAYCU010000126.1 GCA_012729595.1 Phycisphaerales bacterium | reverse complement strand
GCCGTGCAGGTCGGCTCGCAAGGCCGTTCGGAGCACGAGGCCTACCTGGCTCACCGCTATCTGGCCAACGGCAACATCGGCCGCATCAGCCGGGTGGACTGCTTCCACTATCCCAGCCCGGTTGATACCAAGCCGGTGCCCGACAGCGATCCGCCGTCGGAACTGGATTACGACCTCTGGCTCGGACCGCTGCGCTGGCGGCCGTACAACGCCCACTGCGTGCATGGCAATTTCCGCTGGATTATGGAATCTGGCGGTGGACAGATCCGCGATCGGGGCGCGCACGTGATGAGCTGCGCGATGTGGTGGATGGAGGCAGACGGCACCGGCCCGGTCACGGTAGAGGCCACCGGTACGCAAGCCGATACAGGGGCGTGGGATTGTGCCACCACGATGGAGGTCACCTATACGTTCAAGAATCCTGATTGGATTCTGACCTGGCGACAGGGCGACCAGTGGCTGGTACCCGCCGAGGAGCGCAAGGAAGGCGAGGCGAAGATCAGCCGACCCGGCTACGGCGCCGTTTACCAGGGCGACAAGGGCACATTCACGCACTGGGGCGGCGATGGTGGAACCTGGGCCGAGCGCAAGGCCCGCGAGTGGGTGCCGCCCGCCGGGGCCAAGGAGGTCTACAAGAGTCCCGGCCACCACGAAGACTGGTTCGAGGGAATCAAGACCGGCAAGAATACGATCATGAACATCGAGGCGGCGGTCGGGGTATCCAACCTCTGCGTCCTCGGCAATCTGGCGTTCCTTCTGGGCCGCAGGATCGAGTGGGATCAGAGCAAACAGGAAATCGTCAACGACGAACAGGCCCGGCGTCTCATGGGCCGGCCGCAGCGGCACCCGTACCATCTGTAAGCAGATAACCATAATTCCGAGGAACGGGGTCACTTCCCGGAAGATAACCTTAAACCAGAGGCGATGAAGATGGCAGACAACAATATTAATGCAAACAATACGGCGGGGGCGATTAAGGCCCTGTCCGAAATGATCAAGAGCGATGATCCCGAAACCCAGAGGGCCGGGAAGAGGCAGCTATGGCAGATGGTTCGCCATACGGGCAGGCCCGGCAACGTCGAACAGCAGCAGGCGATGGTGGACGCGCTGCTTGGCTTGCTCGGGCCAGATGAGTCCGTGGCAGTCAAGCGCGAGGCGGTCTGGGCTGTTTCCGAGCTGGGCGATGATACCTGCATCGAGCCGGTCGCGGCGCTGCTGGCGGATCAGGAACTCCGCGAGGACGCCTGTCGGGTTCTCGAGCGGTTACCCGGCCAGAAATCGCTCGACACTCTCCAGGCCGCGCTGCTGTCGGTGCCGGAGGAATTCAAACTCAGCGTCGCCCAGGCCCTGCGGGCCCGTGGCGTCACGGTTGAGGGCTTACCCTGCCGGAAGCTTGAGCCAAGCCGTGCGACTCAGGTTAAGCCCGTTAACCGGGCCTGATGCGCTTTTGTAGGACGGCGAGTCCCTCTCGAAAATATCGGGAACTTAAGTTCTCGGATGCCCTGATAGGTTTGTGATGGATTATTGGTGCGATGCTCAAAATCGATGCTTGAGCGACGGGTGTCCACAAGGGGCATCCGGACAACGTTGACCATCCGGGGCATTTTGATTTTCCAGGGGGACTCAGTACCTCGTTATAGTAGGTGAGTGTTGGGCATAGCCGAAGTGTGGGCAAGATCTGTCGAGGCCACACCTTCATCAAGTTCGGGTATACCTGTGGCGAAACGCGATTCAGGTGATGGTTAATCACATTATGGAGGTTCTTCATGAATCGAGTATCTGTTGCGCTTTTGGTCGTTGGATTGGGCAGTGTGCTGGGTTATTGTGCCACCACGTCCGCTGCATCAGCACGGCTTGAAAACAGCCGTATGCAGGTCCAGATCGATGATTCCGGCGCGGTGACTTCGTTAGTGGACAAGGTCAGCCAGATAAAACTTTCGGTTCTACCCGGTGCTGTGCAGGTGTTCAGTCTGCGGCTCGGTATCCAGGAGGACTCCCCACTTGTCCTCTCCGCGACCGAGCAGGTTCCGCCGTTGATCACTGTGGCCGACGATACATGCCGGGTGACTTGGCCAGGCCCCTTGGTGAACCCACAGGGAGATTCGTACGATATCAAGGTAGTTGTAACCTACACGCTGCGTGATACGGCCCTGGCCGTTTCGGTCGCGGTCGTGAATCGCTCGGCCATGGTTGTCCGCGAGGTACGCTATCCGCAAATCGGCGGCTTGACCCGTCTTCGCCCGGATGGAGATGAGGAGCCGGTGCAGATCGCGCCCTTGTCCCGTAACATTCCTCTCACGCTTCCGTTCACTGAGCAAGAGATGCGATATCCCAGTTGGCCTATGAATATGGGCTTTCTCACGGCGAGCCATGAGAAGACGCAACGCGGATTCTATATGGGGGCTCACGATGAGATCGCCCGCATGAAGGCGTGGCGTTTCGAGGAAGTCGGCCCGGCGGATGCGCGGGACATTGCCGGCCAGTTGATTCATTATCCCTTTATTCAGCCCGGTCAATCGTTTCAAGGTTGTGCCTGGATGCTGGCCTTTTTTGAAGGGGATTGGACTGATGGCGGCCAAATCTATCGAGAATGGTTTTTAGATGCCTTCGGCGTGCGCGATCGTCGGGATGACTGGATTCGAGAGAAAAACTGTTATCAGATGATCATGATGATGCTTCCGGAGGGCAACATTAATTATCGATTCGCCGACGTGCCCGACCTGGCCCGTGAGGGGTTGAAGTACGGCGTGGACTCCTTACAGCTGGCCGGCTGGCAGCGCGGCGGCCATGATAACGGTTATCCCTATTATGAGCCTGATCCGCGACTGGGTTCCTGGGATGATGTCGAGCGGGCGATTCGGGAATGCCACGAACTGGGCGTGCGGGTGTACTTCTTTGGCAATATCCATTGCGCCATGCTTGATCTAGATTGGTACAAGGATGAATTGCACCGCTATGCGGCACTTAATGCCAAGGGGCAAATAACCTGGATCGGGCACTGGGGGATGGGCACGGTTGGTTCGCGCTTGGCGTATACGGTGCCGCGCATGGCGTTCTTGGATGCCAGCTTTCCTGGAATAGCCGACCCGACCGTGGCCTATTTCAAGCGTCTGGCCGCGTTGGGGGCGGACGGAATCCATATAGACAAATTATTTCCCAATGCCCTCGAATATAACCCGAACATTGCCGAGCTGGGGGTGAGTCCCGATGTATCCCCGTGGCAAGGCACCTTGGACGTGGTCGCGCGCATCGACCGCGAATGCCGGGCCATTAACCCCGAGTTCGCCATATCTTTCGAGTGCGTCTGGGACCGGGTGATATCCTACGGCACCGCCACCTGGTGGGCCGGCAATATGTCACGAGTACGGCGGATATTCCCGGAAATTACGGAGACAGAGGGGCATTATTGGCCGTTCGACTTTTTCGGCATCAATAAAGCGCTGCGCGAAGGCTGGGTCGTCATGATTTCGCCTCATCGTTTTAATCGCGGCATGGAATTCCGACCTTGGCGACGAATGTCCGAATATATTGCCGAGACCAAACGTATTCGAGACCGATACACGGACATCATATTTCTGGGTGAACGCCGCTTTGGCGATGTGATTGCGTTTGGCGAGGATGCCCCCCTCGCAGAAGGTGTGGAATACGCCGTCTGGCGCGATCCCCGGGGCGACCGGGAAGCGGTGATCCTGACCAATACCGGAGGCCAGGACGCCCTTGTGAAAATATCAGCCATCAAGCACCGCCAAGCCGGTCCGGTGCGAATTGTGCGACCTTTCCGCGAAGACGTGGTCGGCATGTTGCCGCTTACGGTCGCGGTTCCGAGCGAACAATACGCCCTGATCGTTGAATCGCCCGAGGATTTACAGCTTGCGCAGGAAAACAAGACCGCCGATCCTCTGGTGACGGGGTCCGCCGTGGTTGAAGCGCTCAAACAGGACAAGGATTGTTTGGCCGGCGCAGGAACCGATCCTCTCGCGGCCTTGGATGCCTCCCGGCATATTCGCCTTGAAAACGACTTATATCTGGTCATGGTGGATACCGAGCACGGGGCAATTCGACGTATTCTGGATAAGCAAGGTAAGCTCGATCTGATTCTGGAGCCCCGCCTCGGTAATAACTACACCTTTGCCTTGCCCATCGTGGGGCGGGAGGCTTGGACGAATACCGAGGCCAACTATATCAAAGGGGCCCAGCAGATACTGACCCGCCATTCCCTTTCAGACAATGTTCTCAAGCTCCATTGGGACGGCCCCCTGACTTCGGTCCTGGGCGTCTATTACGATGCGGCCGTTGAGCTGACCATCGCCCTGGAGAACGAGCAGATCACGTTTAACCTGCTTATCGACAACCGAACCAACCTTGAGATCGGCGAGGTGTACTATCCCATCATCGGCGGAACCATGGGCCTGGGCGATACGGTCAGTCAACGACGCCAAACCCTGCGCACGGTACCCTGTGGACAGGAGGCTGATAGTCAACCGATATACCACAACTTCATCAACCAGACCTACTTTGGCGAGCTGTACCCGGAACAGGTATTGATGTATCCCTACAGGTTGTCGATGCCCTGGATGCATCTGTATGCTCCGGAGCGGAAACGTGGGGTATATTTCGGAGCGCACGATCCCGTCAAACGGGTCAAGGCCGTTCAGTTGCTCCACGAACCGGGTATCGCATCTAACCGACATGATGGTAACTGGCCGCGGCCGGAAGAACTGGATGGTATGCCTGCGGGGGTCTCGATGAACTTTTTGCATATGGCCTATCATCCGGCGGGCGAAAAGTTCGCGGCGACCCCGGTTGTCTTGCGCTTCCACGATGGTGACGCCGCCGACGCGGCGGCCTATTATGCCGAGTGGTTCAGCGCGCAATATGCTGGGCAGCAAGGTCCAACAACACATCTATCCGCTTATAAAATCGAGCGTCTCCCGTTTGCGGAGGTTGCGGATCAAGCCCAAGGCGCGCTGGACGCCGGCAAGGAAGCTCTAATCTTGATGGACTGGAAGACGGGCGGACAATCTAACGGTGTCCCGGATTTTCGCCCGGATCCTGATCTGGGCGGTCCGGTAGCCTTGGCCGCTGCGGTTAAGGCGTGCCAGGCCAGGGGGCTGCGTGTATTCCTGCGCTTCAATCTGCAGCTTGCCGATCCCGAGACGCAGTTTTTTAAGGACAACCTGGCCGGCTTTGTCTGTACCGATCGTTGGGGTATCCCGTTCTCTGCGCCGGTCACCCGATGGGTATGTTTAAATCCGGGTGCGTCTGGTTTACGTGAGTATTTATCCCAGCAGGCCGCGGAATTGGCCCGATTGGGCGTGGATGGGTTGTTCATTAAGGACTTTTTCAACCATAAGATCGATTTTAATCCTGTCGAGGGCATGACGGCCGATAGAAAGGACTGGGATGGCGGATTACAGACTATTGAGGCCATTCTAAAGTCCGGACAGGCCGTGCAACCCGGATTCGCCTTGGTCACAGATTTCGTGCGGGATCATATGACGGTTATGACCCAATCCATATGCGAGGATATCACTGCGGATAGTCCGTTCGGCCGGGCCTTTGCGGGTTGGGTATCCCCACAACCCGTCTCAAAGGCGGGACAGCCGTAGATGACCTCGCCTACGGGTTGACGGGTCAGTAAGCGCGAGGCGGTGGGTTTGGAAACCACCGGTGGTTTATTTTTGCGAGGTGGCCAAGGCTTGGTCGATGTCGGCGAGGATATCCTCGACATCTTCGATACCTATCGATAGCCGTACGTATTCGGGAACCACTCCGGTGGCCGCCTGTTCCTGGGCGGTCAACTGCGAATGGGTGGTGCTGGCCGGGTGAATGCATAATGTTTTGGCGTCGCCGATATTGGCCAAATGGGACATGAGCTTGGCCGCGTCGATGAATTTTCGGCCGGCCGGCGCCCCGCCTTTAATGCCAAACCCGATGATCGCTCCACAGCCGTTTGGCAAGTATTTTTTAACATTGGCATGCGAGGGATGGTCCGGCAGGCCGGGATAATTGACCCACTCCACGGCCGGATGGTCAACCAGATGCCGGGCGACTTTCATGGCATTCTCGCAATGCCGGGGCATCCGCAGATGGAGGGTTTCCAGACCCTGTACGAAAAGGAACGCGGCGAACGGGCTCATGCAACTGCCCATATCACGCAGGAGATGAGTGCGGCATTTGATGATGTAAGCGATGTTGCCGATCGGCTGGAGGGCTTCGGCCAGTACCAATCCGTGATAGGACGGATCCGGGGCCGTGAACTCAGGCCATTTTTTTGCATCGGCCGTCCAGTTGTAACGGCCGGAATCAACAATGCATCCACCAACATGTAAGCCATGTCCGCCAATGAACTTAGTGCAACTATAGACGTTGATATCTACTCCGTGCTCAAACGGCCGCAGCAGAGCGGGGGTCATCACCGTATTGTCACAAATCACCGGCAGACCGCACTCATGGGCAATGCGAGCCACCTCGGCGTAATCCGGGACATCGTTCTTGGGATTGCCCTGAGACTCAAAATAAACACAGCGAGTGTTTTCGTCCACCAGTTTGCGTATGTCCTCGGGCCGGGTGGGATCGAAGAATTTCGCCTTGATCCCGAAATTCGGAAAGGTCTGGGTAAACAAGGTCCAGGTGCCGCCATAAAGGCTGGTAGCGGAAATAAAATTCTGCCCGGCATGGCAGATGGTCAAAATGGCAATGTAGATAGCCGATTGCCCGCTGGATACCGCCAAAGCGCCCACTCCACCATCCAGGGCCGCAATGCGTTTTTCCAACACGTCATTTGTTGGGTTCATCAGCCGGGAATAGATATTTCCAAACTCTTTCAAGGCGAACAGATTGGCGGCATGCTCCGTGTCTTTAAAAACGTAACTTGTTGTAGCGTATATGGGTACCGCTCGGGCACCGGTAATCGGATCCGGGGACTGGCCGGCATGCAGACAGCGAGTACCCAATCCGTTGACACCTGTTTCTGTCATGATCGATCTCCATCATAGATGAACACCCGTCTACTACTTCACGGGCCAAGTACCGATGCACTCACATTCGCTAATCATAGTGATAGAGCCTTTTCTTGACCAGCAACAAGTATTCAAGGGGTGAACCGAATTATAATACAACACGTGATGAGTTATTGAAATATAATAGGTAATCACCTTCATCTTTATCTTGCTCGATAACAATATGCGTTGCCTCGTACTCAATGGCTAGCGTGATCCAGAAAGATCATAGCCGTTCGTCCGGGTTTGCCAGGTTTGATTACCGATTCTCGAGGGGCCGGTTTGCCTTTTGTGTAAAACCAAGTACAAAGAATGGCTTGGGCCGCTCGACCGTGATCGTATCACCGCGTTCAGAAGTGGAGTGCTTATGCCACCAGGATCGCAAATATCGCCGTCCAGACCTACTGTATTGGGCGTGGAACGGATAAATAATCCGCATATCATCCCCATCTTTGATGAATTATACCGTCAACCGGATATCGACTTCACCGGCTGCGTACTTGGACCACTAGACCCGCCGCGGGTGGCTTTGGGTTGGCCCGACATAGACGCTTCGGCCCCCTATATCCAGCCATGGCGTAACCAAGAACAACTGGCCCGCTATCACCGACTGGCTCGCGAGGCGGATATCGTTATCTGGCCGGGCCTTAAGCACCCCCGCGGCCTGCGCATGATCGTCGGCCGCAATCTGCGTCGGCAAATCAACGTGATCTGGGCCGAGCGGTTTCTGGGCCGGCGACGACGTTCCTGGCTGGAGTATCTGGCCATGCGGTTGACCGTTCGCCTGGTCAACAGCACGAACATGCATCTTATGACCATGGGCGAGAACGCGGATACAGAACACCGTGCATTCGGAGCTACCCGCTGGAACATGTGGCGGTTCGGGTACGCGGTACGTCCGGTGCGCGATCAGAATATCGATTTGACCACGGCGCCGGATGGACAGTGGCGATTGTTGTTTGTCAGCGGTCTATTTCGGCACAAGGGTCTGGATCTTCTGTTGCGAGCCCTGGCCGGACCGTCATTGGTTCAACATTCGTGGCGACTGCAGGTAGTCGGCGACGGTCCCGAGCGGCAGGCTCTCGCGTCCCTGGCGGCCGAACTGGGAATAGCCGCGAAAGTGAATTTCGCCGGACGCGTAGGGCGCGACAGCATCGATGCCTACTACCGACAGGCGGATATTCTGCTGTTACCCAGCCGGTTTGACGGCTGGGGGGCTACAGTAAACGAGGGGATGGAGTACGGACTGGCCATCGTGACCAGTGATGCGGTGGGCTCTTCCTACATGCTTATTGAGCCGGGGGTAAATGGGTTTGTTTTCCCGAACGGTAGCGTGGAGGGTCTGGCCGAGAGTCTTGAGCATTTAATCACCAAGCCGGGTTTGTGCGCTGCGATGCGTCAGGCCGCTCGCCACCGCATCCAGCGTTTTCGCCCGGCCGAGGCGGCCCGTCGTTTCGCAGCGATATGCCGCGGCTTGACCGGCCACGGCCCCATGCCCGATTTTCATGACGATTACGGCGTTCGGTTGTAACAACCCTTGCCCCAAGGCGCATGCGTAGCGCGTGTTCCCCCGCGTTGCCCGAGCGACCTCATTGGCGTAGTAACAGGATCCAGCCGCATTTCCCGTCAGAGAAGAAGCTGATCGCTGGATATACGCGATGTACGTGGTGGGCCAGGAAACCCTTCGCGAGCTGACACAACGAATACTGCACATTACACAACGTCCGCTCGTGAGATATCGGGCTAGAGCCTACCAGCGAGCCGGTTGCGTTGTAGTCCCTATATCTGTGAACCCGGAGGGGGTTGAGCCATGCCGAAGCAGCCAACCCTGTCGGCGAGAGAGGGCGAAAGCGGCTTGGATTGGTTCTGTTGAAGTCCTCCAG
>JAAYCU010000125.1 GCA_012729595.1 Phycisphaerales bacterium | reverse complement strand
TTGCGTGCTTCACCCATTGCATTCTCCGGATTTCAGCGGCCTGAGGTTCATTTTCGCCTGTATTCATAAGGGGAATCGTCACCTCATTATACGCCGTTGTAAGTGTCATATGGGAAATCCGGGGTTCAACTATTCTTGACCGAACTTGGATACGGAAGCGGTCTTTGTCGATCACGCGCGGCAGCATGGCGACCGTGACGGCATATGGTTTGATCCGGGTGGGTATAAAATCGGCAGACTCAGCGGTTATCGGTTTGGTCAAGTTTAGGGGCCAGTGTGATGGGGAAGGTTCGCTGGGTGGTCAAAACAGCCCCAGTCAATAAATCGGTGAAGGAAACCTGGGCGGTAATCTGATCGTGACGGGGCTCATAACCGGGCGGCCAGGGGCAACGTACGGTATAGTGGAGAGTCATCAGGCGGCCATGCCAGAAGCTCCGTGTCTTGGACGCTTCAAACTTGTAGGAGGCGATTACGGCCGGGGCGGTTGGATCGGCCAGATCCAGAAGCGTTATATTCAATTCACCGGCGGCCTTGATCACATGGCCGTCGCGATCGATGGGCTGAATATACAAAAGCAGACCATCGTCACCGGTGCGCTCGTCCTCGTTATAGGCACCGGACCACCGGGTCAGCTCGATTTTTTCAGGATAGACCATTTCCCGCAAGGCGTCCGGGGACATTCCTCGCAGTTCGGCAATGCGGCTCTGTAGGTTTTCGATTGTTTTCTGTTGGGCGGCGATCTGCTCTTCCAGTCGGGGACTTCGTTCCTGACAGGCTTGCAGCTCGCGCTGAACGTTCTGGAATTTTTCGGCCGGCACGGTGTTCTGGATACAACCGGAGGAGGCCGTAAGGGCGACGAGTACTCCCGGCCATAAGGGTCTCCAGCCATTCGCCAGGCGTCGTCTCATGAGCGTGGTTCTCCGATCAGGAATCGGCTTCCGTTCTCGGCTCGGAAGGCCGCGGTGGCGGCTCGGGCGCCCGTTCCAGCCGCTGGTCAGCCAAACCATACGCGATAGCCTCTTCGCAGTCCAGCCACTTGTTGCGATCGCAATCGGTTTCGATGACTTCGACCGACTTGCCAGTATGCTCCGCGATGATCTGGTAAAGCCGGGTACGCAACCGGATGATTTCCGCCGCCTCGATGGACAAATCAGTGGCCGCCCCCTCCATTACTCCACCGATCAGCGGTTGATGCAGGAGCATGCGGGCGTTGGGCAGTAAATATCGCTTGCCTGGACTGCCGCTGCACATGAGTACCGCGGCCATGCTGGCAGCCAGCCCGACACAGAAAGTATGCACCTCACATCGCAGAAAACGCATGGTGTCATAGACGGCCAGCCCAGCCGAGACCGATCCGCCCGGAGAATTTATGTATAGACTGATCGGAGTGCGGCTATCTTCGTTGGACAGAAAGAGCATCTGGGCGACAATGACATTGGCCGTCGCGTCATCAATGCCGCCGCCCAGAAAAACTATACGGTCCTTAAGCAGGCGGGAATAAATGTCATAGGCCCGTTCCCCGCGACCACTCTTTTCGATTACCATCGGAATCAATTGGTTTGAAAACATGTCATTTTCCCGTGCAGGATCCTGTTCCATCGTCCGCTTCGGCATTCGGTCAGGATTTCTTTTTCTTTTTTCGGTCTTCCTCGGACTCACTGAGGATTTCATCCACCAGCCCGTAGGCCAAGGCCTCGGCCGCGCTCATATAGCGGTCGCGCTCGATTTCCCGGGTGATCTTCTCTGAATCCTGTCCAGTATGCTTGGCCAGGATACTGTTGAGCAGTTTTTTATCCTTGAGCACCTCTTCGGCCTGAATACGGATATCCTCGGCCTGTCCGGTGATCCCACCATAGGGCTGATGAAGCATGATTTTGGCGTTGGGCAGAGCGTAGCGCTGTCCGTGCGTCCCAGCCGCCAGAATGATCGCTGCCCCGCTGGCCGCCTGTCCGATACAGTAGGTGGCTACCTCGCAGCCGAGAAACTGCATGGTGTCGTAGATGGCCAGGGTCTGATCCACCAACCCGCCGGGCGAATTGATGTATAGGTTTATCGCCTGGTCCTTCTTGATCGATTGCAAATAGAGCAAACGCATGATAACCAGGCTGGCGGTCCGTTCGGTGATGGGACCGGCCAGGAAAATAATCCGGTTCTCCAGCAGCATGTCCTCGATGGACATCTCGCGATACCGCTGGTAGGGCGGCATCTGCTGATTTAAGCTGCGCAACATAGCCTCGGGGTTGTTCATAGGATCCTTCCCTGTTAGCGTCAGGAACCGGTTCGCACACGAGCCGGCTTATGCCTTACTCGCGGTATCCGGCGATTAGCATACACCTTGTGGCCATACCTGAAAAACCATCCGGCCTCACCACATACACCGGCTAACCGCCGGCTCATACATCTTTTCGGTCAAATAGCCGGTCTGCTTGCCCTTTGCTTAGCTTGCAAGACCCCGTTTTACATCCGGGCGACGAGCATCCGTCCTTGACAGGTTACCAAGCAATCAGGCCGGGCCATTATCGGTCTGGTTACCGCGATATTCGCTGTTTAGGATTTATCCTTAGCATCCTTCGCCGGTTCCTCGTCCAAGACTTTCGCCTGCTCAATCAGTTTAGCGACGATCTTATCATCCCGAATTTGGACGTACAGATTACTCAACCCGGCCCCTTTAATCAGTTCATCCCGGACCCGATCGAATCTCCGGTTTTGCATCCTGGCAATTGCGGCAATCCGCCCGTTGATCTCGTTCTCGCCGACTTCGACTTGTAACTGCTCGTCGAGCTTCTCCATAATCAGGCTCAGCTTCAGATCGCGAGCCACGTCCGCCTGGGCGGAAGTACGGACTTCGTCCATGAGTTTTTCCACCTCGGCCGGCGGAATACCCTGTTGATACATATCGACCATCCGCCGCATGATGACCCGGGCTACTTGTCGGTCAGACAGCCGCTGGGGCAAATCGAAGGAGGTATTATCGAGCAGATATTGGCAGACCTGCCCGGCCAAGGCACGCTGGGTCTGCTCATGCAACCGGCTTTCCAGGTCATTTTTGGCCCATTCGCGGATATCGGCCAGCGAATCGAAACCCAGCCCCTTCGCAAACTCGTCGTTCAGCTCGGGCAGATGGAGCCTTTCGATTCGGTGAATCTTGAACTCGAAATCAACCGGCTGGCCGCGAAATTCTACCTTGAAGTAATCGTCGGAGAGAGTGCCGGACGTAGTGCGTATGTCACCGATGTTGGCTCCAGCCAGAACTTCACCCAAGTTCTCGATGACCACGCCGTCGACCGTCTGCGGCCGGACCGGTATCCGCACGTTGTCCTGCGATTTCAGCACCGTCTCGCCCGAGGTCATTTTGATATCGGCGTGGACCACATCATCGATCCGGACCGGTTCATCCAGTACCGGCTCCCAACTGCCCCGCATGGCCCGGATACGCTCCACATATTGTTCGATGTCCTGCTCCGAGATCGTGACCGCCGGTTTTTTCAGGGTCATCGTCTCCATGTCTGGTAATTCGAATTCCGGACGAATTTCCACTTCGCAGGAAAAAACAAGCGGTTCATCAGCGGGCAGTTCGATCAGATCAATGGCCTTTTCCACTTCCATCAAGGAATCGGTCTCGGCCCCTTTCTCGCGGGCCCAGATCAGCGGATCGCCGATGGCTTTCAGGTCAGCCTTGTCCAAGGCTGCGCTATAGCCTGCGCTGACGAGTTGTTGGACGAGTGTGTCGCTCACTTCGCCACCAAAGCGTTTTTCGAGCAGGCGGCGCGGTGCGCGGCCGCGACGGAAACCCGGCACCTGGGCTTCTTTGCGCAGCTCGTTATATTGCTTGTCTAATTGCTCGCTTAGGCTGTCGCGGGGGACAGTGATGGTCAGTTTTTTACGGAGCGTGCCGAGATCCTCGACCCGAACGTCTACGGCATCCTTGATTTGTTCTTCCAAGGACTTTTCTTCGTTCTCGTCCGCGGCGGACTCTGCATCCTGTGCCTCGACCTCTCCGTCTTCATCCATTCGCGGATCCTGTAGATCTTCGTCCGCCATGAGCGTTACTCCTCTTAAGATAGGAAGGTTTGTTTGACGCGTCTACCGTCCGACAAGGTCATGTCCGGCTGATCGCGAAGACTCGGTGGCCGCGATGCGTAAAAACGAAAACGCCAATCGCTATCCACCGCCAGACGTTGGTATCCCGGCCGGGGTGATCCCGATTGGCCATCCTAAGCGACCGCAGCCAACGCCTGACCGGAACAACAAAGCCTCGGTTCCGGCCGATATCCTACGGCCACCACACCTTATGTAACAGCGGGTGATGGGATTTGAACCCACGACATTCACGTTGGCAACGTGACGCTCTACCACTGAGCTACACCCGCATGCATGGACCCTTATAATACTCAACCGGCGGAGACTTGCAACTGTCCCAGACGGACTTTTTGTCAGATCCAAGACCCATCGTACACATCACCCTTATGGAGGGTAACGTGATAATTGTTATATTTCATTGCAGGCTATGCCGGGACGCCGCTACCCATACCCTGCATCGTGTTCCTTGCCCTCTGATACGTTCCTCCGCAGTTCTGCGGGCGCGGGATATCAGGCCTTGAAAACGTTCTTCTTGGCGCCCCGAACGGCCGCGCAGGCGTTACGCGTATCCACCACCAGACGGGCGTTTTTAACGATCATCTGGTAGTCATAGGAACTGTGATCGGTGGCGATTACCACGCAGTCGAAGCGTTTCAGGCTCGCGGGGGTTACCGGTACCGATTTCATCCCCAGGTCGTGCTCCCGCTGCTTGTGCGTGTTGGGTATAAACGGGTCGTTGTAATCGACTTTCGCCCCGTATTTCCTGAGCAGCTCGATCAGCTCGATGGAGGGCGATTCGCGAATATCGTCTATATCCTTCTTGTAGGCCAGGCCGAGGACCAGCACTTTCGAGCCATTTAACGGTTTTTTCAACGTATTCAAGGCATGGGCCACGTGCTCGATCACGTATTCGGGCATCGAGGTGTTGATCTCTCCGGCCAGTTCGATGAAACGCGTACTCATGCCGAACTGCCGGGCCTTCCAGCTCAGATAGAACGGGTCGATCGGAATGCAGTGCCCGCCCAGCCCCGGGCCGGGATAAAAAGCCTGGAACCCGAAAGGCTTGGTCTTGGCCGCGTTGATCACGTTCCACACGTCGATGCCCATGCGATCGAAGAGCATCTTAAGCTCGTTGACCATCGCGATGTTAACGCAACGGTAGACGTTCTCCACGATCTTGGCGGCCTCGGCCACCTCGCAACTGGCCACGGGGATGATCGGGTTAATGGCCTGGCTGTACAAGGCGACGGCCACTTTCAGACTGCTCGGATCGTATCCGCCGACCAGCTTGGGCGTGGTCTCCGTGGTGAAGTCCTTGCGGCCGGGATCCTCGCGCTCCGGGGAAAAGGCCAGAAAGAAATCCTTGCCGACCTTCAGCCCGCTGCTTTCCAGGATCGGTTTCATCAATTCACGGGTCGTCCCGGGGTAGGTCGTGCTTTCCAGGGTGACCAGTTGTCCTTTACGCAGGATTTTCGCAACAGTTTGGCAGGTACTCTCGACGAAGGTCATGTCCGGGTCGCGCATTTTCGACAACGGGGTAGGCACGCAGATGATCAGGGCGTCGCACGCCCGCAGGTCGCGCGGATCACCGGAAGCCTTGAACAGTCCCTGGTCGAGGACATTTCGGATCATCGAGCTGGGAATGTGCTTTATATAACTCTTGCCCGCGTTGAGCATGCGAATCTTACGCTCATCCACATCGAACCCGAGGGTCTGGAAGCCCGCCGCGCAAAACGTCCGAGCCAACGGCAACCCGACATACCCCATGCCCAGGATACCCACCTGGGCTTTTTTGTCTTTGATCTTTTGCAGCATTCGGTTTTTCATCTAAGGGGTACTCCAACAAAAAGATATCAGAATCCGGCGACAATGCCCGAGACGCCATGCGACGGTCATTTTACATTTCTAACGGTTGTCCACAAGATAGAGCCTAGGAAATTAACTCCCTCGCTCGATAAGGTATGTCGGCGGAATGATCGACAAGCTATAATGTCGCGACTCTGTAAAGCCGATTTGAATCGTTAGTTTGGAGGATCGAATGAAGATCGCCCTATCTTGTCCGGACATTACCCAAGCCGAGCGTGATGCGGTCAACGCGGTCATGCAGACTTACCAATTGGCCTTGGGTCCTAAAATAGGCGAGTTGGAACAGTTGCTAGGCGGGTTCGTGGGCTCTCAATACGCCGTGGCCGTTAATAGTGGCACCAGCGGGCTGCACCTGATTTTGCGGGCTATGGACATTGGCCGGGACGATGAGGTCATTACTACACCATTTTCATTCATCGCCTCGTCTAACTGTATTATGTTTGACGGCGGGAAACCGGTTTTCGTGGATATTGACCCGGAGACATGGAATATCGATCCCGGTCGGATCGAGGCGGCCGTTACGTCCAAAACGAAAGCAATACTGGCGGTCGATGTCTTCGGCCAGCCGGCGGAGATGGACCCGATCCGGGAGGTGGCGGAACGCCGTCAGCTCCGCTTGATCGAGGACAGTTGTGAAGCTTTGGGAGCTGCGTACAAAGGTCGTCCCGCCGGCTCGCTAGGCGAGGCCGGGGCATTCGGTTTCTATCCGAATAAACAGGTGACGACCGGCGAGGGAGGGATCATCGTTACCGACGACGAGACGATCTATCAAAGATGTGCTTCCATGCGTAATCAGGGGCGCGACCCGGATGCCGGTTGGCTGGCCCATGCTCGCCTTGGGTTTAATTTCCGGATGAGTGAAATCACCGCCGCCTTGGGCGTCGCTCAGATGCGGAGGATCGAGGATATCCTGGCCAACCGTCGCCGGGTAGCCGGTTATTATCTCCAGCGTCTGGCCGATGAAAAACGTATCAGTATGCAGAAGGTCCATTCTGATTGTACGATCAGTTGGTTCGTCATGGTCGTCCGGTTGAGCGACGATTACGGCCGTGCGGACCGCGACCGCATCATGGCCGCGCTGAACGCACAAGGCATCCAGACCAGTAACTATTTCACGCCGATTCACTTGCAGCCTTTTTATGTCGAGCAGTTCGGGTGCCGGCGCGGCGATTTCCCCGTTTGTGAGGCATTGTCCGATCGGACGATTGCTCTACCCTTCCACGGTCTGCTTACGGAACAGGAAGTCGATACCGTCTGTCGGTCGCTCCGAGCACTACTCTAAACGATGGTCGTGACAGCGCGGCGGTGGGGCGCGTGTATTATGTTCATGTGGTTATTGCGCACATGCTGATCGTAATAACCGCTTATTGCGGGTAAACAGGGCTGAGTGAGTCTCAAAGACCTTTAGGGCAGAAGGCTGTAAGCCTATCACCCCGTTAACCGATGCCTTGGTCGCCCGGCCATGGCGGTTACTCCCTTTTTCCGTCCACCGCACAGTAAACGCAAGGGTGCAATATAAAGAGAGGAGGCCTTCCTCCTTCTCAATTAGAACCATATACCGCTCTCATACGATTGCGCAGTGCGGTATGCCCGCTGTTTACCGCTGCGTAATAAGCGGTCTGACATACGTATTCAACAATCAACCCCGTTCTTTCCTTTTACCCCTTGTCCCATTAATTGCCGGTTAACCCGCTCACCGAATGCTGCTTTCCGAAATATTACGGCTAATCATGCATGGTGTCCCTCGAATATCATTCCTCTTTTCCCCCAGTCCGCCCCCACCGCCGTCTGTCAACGAATCGCTATTCATTCAAGCTCTGACCCCAAATCATCCCGGTTTTCCCGGGTGGGCTCATTCCACCCTTGACATCGCAAACAACCGACTGCTTACGCTCCATCTGCCCGCGGGAGATGTCAAGGGTCCACAGGGTCTCTCAGAAAGGTTTCAGAGATTCATCCCATTCACATCCCCCTTTCGCGAGCTTCTTGGCGCGATCCCCTTTTACACCTCCTTCTCTTTACCTTTATTCTTCATAAGCCATAGTGAAAATACAACCAATCCAGTCCACCCAAGTACGCTCACGAACGGAGGTATAGACCATCCAAACCTTGGAATAACAAAAACAAGTGTGATTGAGACGAATAATCCAGCAATTAAACAATAACGCATAAACCTTCCCTTGTACCGTTGATGTTTTTTTATTAGACGCACATTAGCCAGCAATATCGCTTTAAAAAGCAGAAATAATCCCGCAGGATACGCATGCTGTAACGCATGTGACATCGAATACTACATCCGCTCCCAATACCGCATTTATGCATTTCGCGAAGCATGCGTGCGTGCCTTCCCCGGGAACGTCCCAATGGCCATCAATTGCGCAGAGGACCGCACATGAAATAGCCGATGCTCCGCCGCAGCAGCCACATACCAGGCAGCTCCATATTGTCTGCCCATGTGGATCAATTTCGATCACTGGCGAATTCTTGGTATACACATAAAGATTAATTCCACCCTCCTCCTCGATCGGATCCCGATTGATCCATCGGCCGAGGCGGGAGGAGTAGTAGCGGTATCCCCAGTAGCCGAGGCCGGATTCGTCGAACCACTTGGTGGAGAAGCGGAAGGGGTTGGTGGCCGCGTAGTGCCCTGCGCCGGGGTTGGCGGGGATGTCCCGCTTGTTCCCGTAGGGGTCGTATTCGTACCGGGCGGCGATGCTCCGGTCGGAAGCGTCGAGCAACTGCATGACGTTACCATTTCCGTCGTATAGGTACCAATATTCGCCGGCCAGCGCCCCGCTGATCTCCTCGACGGCCAGCAGGCCGCTGATGCCCCCGGCGCCGTGGATGCCGGAGGCCCCTCCCTCGCGGTCGGGGTTCTGACCCGCCAGGCCGCTCATGTCCAGGCCCCAGGTGTATCTGCTCTGGATCGTATCGCTGGCTTTACCGTCCAACACCATGATGACGTTCCACCCTTGACTCGCCGGGCGGGCAATGCCCGCAGGCCCTTGGCCGAATCCCGCCCCTGCGGGATTCCCCGGCGTGTCAAGGGTCCACCCGTCGTACACGAGTTTCAGGTACGTATCGGCCGTCTCCTCCCAATTCTGGGTCTGGTAATCGTACCCAAATAAATGGTGTTCCCCGGTAACCCCCGAAATATGCTCGCTCATGACTTGGTTCATTTCTAAAATGTTGCGATCGAGAGCAACTACATCCTTCACTGGTGTATGTTCTAGTTATACGCCTTGGTGATAAGTTGGACTTATGTCTCGGGTTGGCATGGCCGCGAATTGCCCTTAGAGTATCAGGCCTATGCAGAAGCAGGAAAATAATCCGGTGTCCACCAATGGTGAGACGATTCTGGATGTGCGGGATTTAAAGACCTACTTCCCCGTTCGCCGGGGCGTTATGCAGCGTGTTACCGGTTGGGTTAAGGCCGTGGATGGGGTTAGCTTCGGCGTGCGTCGGGGGAAAACTCTGGGGCTGGTCGGTGAGAGCGGATGCGGCAAGACCACCGTCGGCCGCACCCTCCTGCGTCTGATTCCGGCCAGCGGTGGCCGGGTGTTGTTCGATGGGCTGGATGTGTTCGAGCTTGGCCGTCGGGACATACGCATATTACGCCGCCGTATGCAGATTATCTTTCAGGATCCGGTAGGTAGCCTGAACCCTCGCATGACCGTCGGCAATATCGTCGGCGAGGCCTTGACCGTCCACGGTATCGCCCGCGGCAAAGAACGCCAACGTCGAGTGGGCGTACTTTTGGAACGTTGCGGCCTCAGTCCCGGATATATCAACCGATATCCGCACGAATTTTCCGGAGGCCAGCGTCAGCGGATCGGAATTGCCCGGGCTTTGGCTCTGAACCCAGATCTGGTGGTCTGCGATGAACCGGTCAGCGCGCTAGATGTTTCCATCCAGTCGCAGATTCTGAATCTACTAAAAGATTTGCAGAGCGAATTCGGCCTGAGCTACCTATTTATCGCGCACAATCTGGCCGTGGTCGAGCATTTCAGTGACGACCTGGCGGTGATGTATCTGGGCCGAATTGTCGAGATGGCCGCCTCGGAAGTGGTTTACCGTAATCCGAAGCATCCTTATACGCAGGCATTACTTTCGGCAGTGCCGGAAACTGATCCGGCCAAGCGTAAATCTCGCGTGGTTCTGAGTGGCGAGGTGCCCAGCCCCATGGATCCTCCGCCCGGTTGCCCGTTCCATCCGCGCTGCCCGCTGGCCATCGATCGTTGCCGCGTTGAGATCCCAGCTCTGATACCCCACCTGGGCTGTGAACCGGGTCATCGGGTGGCCTGCCACCGGGCTGACGAAATACGGCCGAGCACCATGACGGAGATTATGAAAAACACGAAAGAATAGCTTTGGCCGGTACTCGCAATAGCTAGCGTGTACTAACATAGGGCATTGTTGAAAACTTTTTCGGGCCGATGGCGTCTTAGAAAGAACATTGTATGATGCTGTCGCTATCCCTCTTTCCAAGGGCCGGGTAGTCGATGGCGGGATAACTGGCTGTAATGCTGTCACTTTTGTAGAGGAATGAAACGATGCGAAAATTCAATCCATGGATGTCGAAGTTTTTGGCGGGTTTACTCTTATTGGCCTTGCCGGCCGGGATCTTGGCCCAGGCCACGACCGAAACCTCGCCCGCCCCGGTAGACCCAACGGCCGTTTTGAAAGCGATTCCGGAAAATGCGACGGCTTTCCTGGTTGTTCGTAACCTTGCGGAAATGGACGCCAACGTGGTGGGACTGGCCCAGAGCCTTGGCATTTCCCTTGGCCCGATGGGGATGTTCCCCGGTCCGTTAATGATGGCGAAGAGCTACCTGGGGATTTCCGATGGTCTGGTGGATAATGGCAGCATGGCATTCGTGTTGCTCAGTTGTGCGAACGTCAAATCGATGAACGATGTACCGCAGCAACTGGTAATTTTCGTGCCTTGTCACAACGTGGACGCCCTGACCGCGATGATGAGTCCTCAGCGGGACGGAGAAGTGCTCAAGCTTACCGTGGCTGGAGAGTCCTTCATTGGTGGCGTCAAGGAGGGTTTCCTGATTCTTGCCCGTCAGCCGGAGTCCCTCAAGGCCGTCCTGGCTGCCCGGGACGAGGGCGTTATCAAGAGCATGTCGCCGGATAGGATACAGGCTTATAGCGAGCAGGATCTTTTCGGGTGGGCCAATCCGGACGCCATTTCCCCCGCAATCATCGCGGAAATCTCCGATACGCTTAAAGGCCTGATGGCCATGGCTAACCCTGCGCGGGGCATGCAGGATGCCGATACCTCGATCGAGCAGATGACCAAGGTATTTAAGGAATCCCGGGAGATGGCGGCCGGCCTGAAACTGAACCAGAGAGTCGGCCTGTTGTTAAGTTTCTATATGAATATGAAGCCGGATACCGACCTTGGCAAGCAGATGGCCTCTATGCGTATGCCGCAAGTCCCTTTGTTGGTTGGGTTGCCCAATGAGCCGGTGGTCTTTGCCGTGGGGTCCAGCGCAGGAGACGAAGCCGAGACCAGTCGCCAGGTCAAAATTATGCTTGACCAGTTGCTTCGGGAAGACCAGCTCGGCGACGAATTGGATACCGAAAAGGTCAAGCAGCTCAAGGAAGCGCTGGTCGTGCTGTTGAGTACGGTCAAGCAGATGAGCGTGGCCGTGACGGCACTGCCGCCCGAGGGCAACCAAGGTCTGATCGGGGTGGTCTTCGCCGGTAAGGTGGAAGACAGTGGGGCATGGCGAAACGAATTTCGCCGGTTGATCCATCTCGGTAAGGATCTGGTGGTGCAGGCCGCCAAAAAGCAGGAGAATATATCGACCGACGAGGTCAAGGCTATCACCGAGGCTATCCAGATTCGCGAAAACGCTGACCAGAGCGAGGACGCGGTTATCGACGAGGTGGTATTCGATCTAACCAAAATACCCGATCTGGATGAGCAGACCTTGCAGGAAATCCAGGATGTTCTTGGGCCTGAGTGCGGGATGGCGAGAATTGGAACGGTGGGCAAGGACTATGTGCTGCTCACCTATGGTGGGGGCAAAACACGCTTTGAACAGGTGGCCGACAATCTTCGCAAAGGCCAGGCCCCGCTGGCGCAGAATGCCATGATTCTGAAAGTTGCCGATCGTCTGCCCAAGGACAATAAAAACGCCGTTGGCTATCTGAGTGTGGATCAGATTCTCGCCTTGATAACCAATATCAGCAACAAGGTCGGGCAGGAATTACCATTCCCTCTGAATATGCCGAACGCAGCGCCGCTGGCTTTCAGTCAGACCAAAGTCGGCGAAATGGCCGTTCAGGCCGATGTGCTGATTCCGGCGGAATTGATCCAGTCGGCCAGCCAGATGATCCAACCGATCATTGGTATGATGATGATGGGCGGTCTGGGCGGCGGCCCAGGTATGGGGAACGAAATCGAGGATATGGAGCCGGCAGGTCAACCCTGACGTTTCAAATAAGCTGATCCGGGGTCCGTGACAGTTTAGGCGGCCTTCAAGTAGGCTGGACGGGTCTCCCAATAACCTTGCCAACGTTCATCTTGGGATAACCACAGGGCCCGCAAGGCCAAGATCGCTTCCACGCCCGGCACGCTCC
>JAAYCU010000124.1 GCA_012729595.1 Phycisphaerales bacterium | reverse complement strand
TCTCGGATAAGATGCTTTTCAACCTTGACGACTGAATTCCACCCTAGAGGACCTTGTTCGAGACCAAAAGCCGCATAGTCATTAAACCAATGTCCGTCGGCCTGATAACGAAATTGATAAACGCCAGGGGCCAGATGTAGACGACAACGCCACCACCCCGCATCGTCCTTCCGCAGCATAAAACTATCCTGCCAGCCATTGAAATCGCCAGACAGGAATACCCGCCGTGCCTGCGGACGAAAAAAAGCGAACTCAATCATCCCATCCGAAGCCTGCGTAACCATTTCCAGTAGCTCCTTGATATCCAAACCAACTTCAAGAACCCGTAGTTTACATGGTCCCGTACAATCCCGTACACATTCCTCGCTCGCCGCGATTTTGAACGAATAACCATCTACGGTTATCGGCCCTTCCGGACCCAGCATACCCGTAACGGCATTACGGCCAGCAAGATAAGCCGATTATGACCTTTGGACCCCCGAGTTGGTGGCTTCGCAGCCTCGTGTACCCTTTGATGAGCATTTCGAGCGCGTATCCACTCTCCCATCTCGCAATGTACCCGGGATTTCCCGGGTGGTGGAAAACGACCACTATCCAGTTAGAATATCGCCAAGGAAGAACCTTAATCTTGAGGAAGTCAGGGGTAAACATCCCGTGAAGAATAACTTTTTCACCCTAATCCTCGGTAGCTTATTGCTCGGGCTCTCTGGCTGCATGCAGACAGAGTCCGGGGTCAAAAGCCTACATATCTGGGCGGTCCCTGACTGGGTGACGGTTTTCCGCGACGCCTTGCCAGAATCGGAAAACGCGGTCTTCAGCGAAACCGCCAAGCAGGTCCGTCTCCAGGCGGCGGTCAATGAAAGGGTATCCTGCCAATTACTCTTTAAGAACGAGTCCGCCCTACCCGCGACAATCCGGGGCGTAACCGCCTCGGATCTTACCCTGAACGTGCACACGGTATCAGCCGACCAGTTCAGCATGTATCTCCAACACTGGGTCACTGTGCACGATTATCCAAGCTGGTATCTACGATTGACCCCCTATCTGCGAGAAACCAGAGAGTATCCCGACCCCTTGGTACCATTGACCGCCCCCAAAGGGGCCCTGCCCTTACAAATAATGCCTGACCAATGCGCCGCTTTCTGGATCGATCTGCACATCCCCCCTGGGACTGAGCCCGGGGTTTATACGGGAACGCTGCGTATTACCGATCACGCAGGCAACAGCCGTGAATTGCAGATCCAGCTTGAAGTGTTCCCTTTTGCCCTTCCGCAGAGCAATCACTTGACGGTAATCGCTGGATTTAATACCCAAACCCTCTGGCAGCATCATCTGACCATAAATGACAGGGCCTACACCCCGCAAAGATTGACCTTCAATGATCCGACCTACGAGTCAGCCACCGCGATTCTGGATACAACCGCACGTATGCTGCATGAGCATCGCTGCATTCCCGTCCCTTGGGATATCCAGCCTCAAAGAGAACTCGACGCCCATGGGGTTATCCGTCTCGATTGGACGGATTACGATAGACTGGTGGCTGGTTTTCTCGATGGAACGGCCTTCGACAACCGCATGCCGGTGGCCCTATGGCCGCTACCCATCACGGCCGACTTACCCAACCCAGAAATATACGGCGGCTGGGGTAGCCAAAGCTACCGGAATATGCTGGCCGAGTACTTACGGCAATGCACTGCCCATTTCCAAGATCAAGGATGGATGGATCGCCATTTCCTCTGGCTTCCACAACCCGGTTCTGATCGCCTAGAGCGGTATCGTAGTTATGAGTGGCTTGGGCAACTGCTGAGCGAAGTGGACCCACGAATACAATTAGCCTGCGACCTGCCCCCCTACTCACTCGTCCCCTACGGCATGAAAACCGACAACTACCGGGACATTGCGGCACTGGTGCATATTTGGGGTCTGCCGGCCAGCTTGATGGATCCGCGGGAACTGGCCCACCAACGGGCCGCGGACAAGTCCGCATGGCTGCTCCCCGACCGTCCCCCGTATGCCGGTTCTCTTTCCATAATTGCTCCGTCCACCCATGCACGAAGCCTGGCCTGGATGGCCAGACGTTTTGGCTTATCGGCGATCTTGCTACCCCAGGTCAACGCGTGGCCGGCAAACGGCCATCCCAACAACAGCGGGAGCGAAAACGCGCTGATTTGGCCGGGCAACGAGTATGGGCTGGATCACCCAATCCCTTCGATCCGACTCAAACGGCTGTTGCGCGGCATCCAGGACTGCGAATATCTCTGGCTAATGGAACACAACGGCCGACAGGGAATCGCCCGCCTTATCGAGACTGACATGATCCCCTTCGGTGGAGCGGCCTGCTACGGAGACCACTATCTGGACGGCCGAGGACACGGCTGGGTATCCGACGGCAGCGCGTGGATGCTGGCCCGCCAAATCATGGCCCGTGAGCTTCGTCAAGCCATGCCAGTGGCCGCCGCTGACCCTGGTATTCCCGAAGATATCAGGCAGTTTGCCGAGCAAATAGAATGGACACGATTCAGTCATACCGTTCGCAATCTTGAACTGCAATTCGATGGGGTGCGCATGTATCTTGATGAGCAGGATCACTCAAGGCCGCTCCGCATCGAGGGACATGTCTGGCTGCTCAACGCCACCCGGGCACCAGTCTCCGGCAAGCTGGAATTTATCGATTTACCTGAAGGATGGCAGAACGACGGGCCGCCTGTCCTCATCGACAACCTCCAGCCGTTACAAGGTACGCGAGCCGTTCTCCGGGCCAGAACACGCCCCTTCCCGGTTAACAGCGACGGCTTCGTGCCGGTCAGGGCCGCCATGCTGTCAACCAAGGCCTCTGATGGATCCAACCGATATCTGACCGAGGCCAGTGGCCGACTTTCCTTGATAAACGTCCAGCCGATCACGACTCCGATAACCGTGGATGGTCGTCTGGACGACTGGCCCTTGGCCATGGGCAATACCGCATCGGATTTCGTGCTTCTCGGCACCGCGGATGTACCCAAGCAAAACCGTTTCAGTCCGTACCAGATGAGCAGACGCACCACGGTGTTCGTCGGCCATGATCAGGACAATTTGTACATCGCATTTAACTGCAGGGATGACCGCCTGCACGAGCGTACTATTACTCGTAATAACTTAGTGTTTTATGACGAACTGTGGCCGACCGGTGAAGACCTCGTGGAAGTGGTGCTGGCACCTGATTCACGCGCCGTCGATGCGGGCGACCTGTTCCATATCGTGGTCAAAGCCAACGGGGCGGTGATTACCGAGCGCGGCGTTGCCTGCCTGGCCGAGGTCGCGGGAAACGAGCCATGGCCGGCCGGAATCAGTGCGGCCGTGGACGATCAATCCCAAGGCGATCGCTGGACGGTTGAAATCAAGATACCCCTAACCTCTCTTGGCCGGAGGGAAGCCCTCTGGGGAATCAATTTTGCCCGCTACCATAGCCTGCACGGTGAATATGGTTCTTGGTCAGCCGCGCGGCGTTATTTGTATAACCCCGTCACCCTTGGCAATATTTATCTGCCCCCTGTACAGTAAAGGCCCAAGACAAGAACCATGATGATTTACAGGCCCATGCGGCACTCGCCGGATGATTATCGGGCCCAATATACGACTCAATATACTAATTCCGTATCCTCAGCACTTCGATTATCCCTCAATCGATGTCAACCACAAGCAAATATGTAGCGTTGACCAACCGATAGAGTCCCATGGAGGAAAACGCATATCACGGACAGAGTCCGTATTCGCGAGGAAAGAAGAGTGTGCTGATAGTGCTTTATCGGACCGTGTTTCCATTAAGCCGGCCGGGATTTATCGATTGCGGGGAATAACCCGCAAACAACCCCTGCCGAAGAGGTAGCCGACCCGTTAATTCGGCCCAGTATCGCGAGGTTATCCATGAGCAGGACATTGCCACAAGGGAACAACCCCAATCTTCAGGAATGGGTAGAGAGTTTAACGGCCACTATCACCCGGATCGACAAAGACGATTTGAGCGGTTTGGCCCAGATGCACGGCTGGTGCGAGTTAATCACCGAATACCTGCTGAATGCCGCGCCGCCCTGTTCGCCGGACGCGGTTGACCGATCGAAAAGCCTGACCCATCGTTTGGAAACACTCATCCTTGGCGAAACCTTGGATGCCGACGCGATCTTCCAGGAGATTGTGCAATCCGTCACTGAACTGGCTGACCATTTGGCTCAAACCTCGGGCTCCGGCCTTGACAATAGCACCCCGCCCCCAAACTCGGCCAACCAGACGGCTTCCGCGGTCGAACAGTCCGATATTGGTGAGGCCCCTTTGTCCACTGCCGTAGAGTCTACGGAGCCATCCTCTCTGCCGGATGATCCAGGAGAGATCGCCGCACGAATGGATAGCATTTTCTCCGATCAGCCGGCAGCCGCGGCAGCGGACTCCGCGCAAACCAGCGATACCATTCTCCCGGTGAACGACAATAAGAGCGACGCACCCGACTATGAATCCACACCCCTCCTGATCGATCCCAAGGAACTGGAATTCGTCAAAGCCTTCGCGGAAGAAGCCGCCGAACATATCGAAGCCATTGAGGCCGGCCTGATGGAGGTGGAACGCAGCCCAGATGATACCGTAAAAATCGATGACCTGTTCCGCCCGTTCCATACTATCAAGGGCATGGCCGGATTTCTCAACCTGCGGGACATCAATTGCCTGACTCATGAGGTTGAAACCGTACTGGACCAGGGTCGCAAGGGCAAACGGAAAGTGACTCCCGGCCTGATCGATCTCATTTTTGACGTGGTCGACATTCTCAAGCTCCAAGTTTCCGCGGTAGCCGTTTATGTCGCAAACCCAACAGGCGAGGTTGTTTCTCAACCGCCGATCACCGACATGATTCAACTTCTTAGAAAGGTCGTAGCCGGCATCATCGAACCCCCTGACCGGCACGCCCATGAAGGCAGTGCTGCTCAGCGGGTAGGCGAAAACCTGGTTGCACAGGGAGCCGTACCCCAGGAGGCGGTGGATTACGCGCTCGAGATACAGCAGACCGAGAAACCCGACAAAAAGCTCGGCGAAATCCTGGTCGAGGCTAAAACCGCCACGGCGAAACAAGTCAGTCAAGCTATACGGCCGCAATCCCAGCAGGCCGCTCAGGACACCTCCATCCGTATCGATACCGATAAACTAGATGCTTTAGTGGACATGGTCGGCGAACTGGTCATCGCTCAGACCTTGGTAACCTCCAACGCACGCATCTCCGATGACCCGAAACTGACCAAGGACGTGGGGCAGGTGACCAAGATTGTCCGCGACGTGCAGGAACTGGCCATGTCCATGCGTATGGTGCCCATCGGGCCGACCTTCAACAAGATGAACCGCCTGGTACGCGATGTGTCCCGCAAGGCCGGCAAGCAAGTCGAACTCATTATTACCGGTGAAGACACCGAGCTGGACAAGAACGTCATTCAGCAAATCAGCGATCCACTCGTGCATATGGTTCGCAACGCCGTCGACCACGGTATCGAATCCCCGGCGGAACGCCTTGCCGCCGGCAAGAACGAAGTTGGACGGGTGCATTTGTCCGCCTACCATCATGGAGGCAACATCGTTATCGAAATCAGCGACGACGGAAAGGGACTTGATCCCAAGAAACTGATCGCCAAGGGTGTGGAAAAAGGCCTGCTGCAACCTGGTGAGGAGATCCCCGACAAGCAAGCCTTTGCCCTGATATTCGCGGCGGGATTCTCAACCGCCGAACAGGTTACCGATATCTCCGGGCGCGGCGTGGGTATGGACGTGGTCCGTCGCAACATCGAGCAATTACGCGGCCGGGTCGAAATCAATTCAGAAAAAGGTAAGGGCAGCACTTTCTCGATCCGGCTTCCGCTAACCTTGGCGATTATCGATGGAATGATCGTCGGCGTGGGCAGCGATAAATTTATCATCCCGACAATCGCCATTGAACAGTCCCTCAAACCCCGCCCAGAGCAGATCACCCGCGTGCAACAACGTGGAGAAATCCTCAATGTTCGCGGGCAACTGATTCCTCTGATCCAGCTTGGGCAGCTATTCGGCATGACCGGATACATCCACCCCTGCGACACCATGGTGGTCATCGTCCATTGCGAGGGCCGGATGGTAGGCTTAGTCGTCGAGGATCTGCTAGGCCAGCAGCAGGTGGTCATCAAGAGTCTCGGTGAACGTTTCGAGGGACTCCAAGGCATCTGTGGCGCCGCGATTCTTGGGGACGGCCGTGTCGGCCTGATCCTGGAAATGGCCGGGTTACGCAAGCTTAACGAAACGGTTACCGCGGCCATTATCGATTATAACGAGTCCGAACCCCCGGAGGCTGCAAACGATTGTTTGGCAAATAATTACGACCCGCAAGGCGAATCGGTCAATACGGACCCCCTGCTGGCAATGGCATAAGTAAGAGATAAGGAGTTGATTCAGATGGAAGCATTACTGGAACAGGAGCCAGTGGCCCCGAGCGAGTCGAGCGATACGGAGAGTATCGCCGGCAAATATCTGACCTTCATGCTTGACGAGGAAGAATACGGCGTCGAGATTCTCAAAATCCGGGAAATAATCGGGATCATGGACATCACGCGTGTGCCCCAGACACAAAACTTCGTACAAGGGGTCATCAATCTGCGCGGTAAGGTTATTCCCCTTGTCGATTTGCGGGCGAAATTTGGCTTATCTCGCCAGGAGTACAATGATCAAACCTGCATTATTGTCGTGGATGTGGGCACGATGATGGGTATTATCGTTGATACGGTGAGCGAAGTTCACGACTTTCTGGAAGAGGATATCGAGCCGCCACCGTCGCTTGGTTCCTGTGTTGATACCAGTTTTATTAGGGGAATGGGAAAGACCCGGGACGGGGTCAAGATTCTTCTGGATATCGCACGAGTATTGCACTCCGAGGAATTGGTCGCCTGCTGACAGCGCAATCACATACGCTCTCCGTCCAAGCCGGGCGTAACCCCAATCCTTCAGGATTCGCGGAGTATGGCTGATAGCAACCATGACGCCGCCGAGCCGATCGCCGTGGATATCTCGCGCGATGGCCTGCGGGCCTGGATCCGTGTCGTAATTCCGGACGGCGTATACGCTACGACCCGCGAGAAACTTCTAGATTTAATCGAGAGAGCCCATCTTGACCTGAATGAGTCCGTTCTCAGCCGAGTAGAGGAATGGCTCGACCTAGTCACCCGTCACCAGGAGATACCTCCGCGATACCTTGTGGCTGAAGGACGACCGCCTACACAGGGGCAGGACGGCGATTTTATGTGGCTGGAGACACCTGACGAGAAGGCTCACGAATCGGACTCCGAAAGCCGCATCAACTACTATACAGCTAATACGATACACACCGTCGAGGCCGGTCAGGTGGTGGGGCGAATCGTCCAGCACATTCCAGCAGAAGTCGGCATTGATGTATTTGGGGAACGCATAAAACCCTTAAAAAAGCCGGTTGAAGTCAAGATGGATGCGCAATTAGCCCTGGATGATCACGACCCGACGCTGATTGTAAGTCGGGCCGCCGGGCGGGTTGAGTACAAAAACCATACGCTGAGCCTTACCGAAATACTGGACATAAAGCGCGATGTGGATTTTTCGACTGGATCCATCGAGGCCAGCATTGACGTGATGGTGAAGGGCACTATCCGAGACCATTTCGAGGTAAGAACCAAGCGATCCGTTTTTGTGCGTGGAGCCATTGAGGCTGCACAGGTCAGTGCCGGACAAAACGTGATTGTCCAGGGCGGCATCCTGGGCGGCAACAAGGGACGGGTCCGCGCAAAAGGCGATATCGCCGTAAAATTCTGCGAGAGCGGTCGCCTGGACGCCGGCGGCGACATACACGTTGGCAAGGCCTTGCTGCACAGCCGGACACGGGCCCAGGGCCGATTTATCGGAGAGCGAGGCACAGTGATCGGAGGCCAGCTCTATGCCCGGCTTGGGGCCCGCATCGGCACGCTCGGCTGCGCCGCAGGGGTTCCCACTGAGGTATCCTTTGGCCCCGATCCGCTTATGCTCGCCTGGCTTCGTCGCCAGCAGATACAGCGCGATCAGGACCAATCGACTCTTCTTAGAATCACCGAAGCCCTACGGCCTGTCCTGCGTAAAGTCCACATACTCAACGTAGCGCAAAGACGACGCGTGGCTGAAATGCTCCAGCGTATAAGAAAGCTGCGAAACCGGGTCGCCGTTCTCGAACGGCAAACCCAGGATATTCAGCAGGCAAGTCAGTCCGATAAGGCCGTATCAGTAGGGATCTCGAAGATCGTACATGAAGGCGTGACCATACAAGATGGATATAGGCAAACGACTTTTCGAGAAGGTATTAAAGGCCCTCTCCGAATTGAACGACGTAGAATGGACGGCGTATGGAAAATAGTAGTGGTCAACGAGTTGACCGGGTCGATAGTGGTCCTCCCCAGTCGACAAACTGATGATGGAGCTCTCGATTCTCAGAACCCCGTCGCTTTAGCAGGAACCGATCCTCATGGACTTGGTTGTTGACATAGCGGATTTCCAGGTATCAGCGGACCCTCGGGCCGACCTGGTCACGTATTCACTGGGTAGCTGCGTGGGGGTCAGCATCTGGGATCCGGAAGCGAAAGTGGGCGGCATGATCCATTATATGCTCCCTGAATCTGCCATCTCTCCGGAGAAAGCCAAGCTTAATCCCGCGATGTTCGGTGACACCGGTATACCGGCACTGTTTCGAGCGGCCTATCAGCTCGGTGCGATCAAGAAACGCCTGATCGTCAAGGTCGCCGGAGGCTCCTCGTTGCTTGACGATAACGGTACTTTCAATATCGGCAAACGTAACTATATCTTGTTGCGTAAGATTTTCTGGAAAAACGGCATACTGATCGATTCCGAGGATGTTGGTGGCGCGGTAAGCCGCACCATGCGATTATGCATCGGGTCCGGCCGCGTCAGCATCAAGAGCCGTAATCGGGAGGTGGAGCTATGACTCGCATGGACGAAATCCTTGATCGGGTCGCGGCGATTCAGCCGCTCCCCGATACGGTCATGAAGCTCATGAACGTGATCAACGACCCCAAGAGTACGATTGAAGACATTATCGAGGTGATCCGGTACGATCAGGCCGTAACTACGCAGATGCTGCGCATTTGTAATTCCGCCTATTTCGCCGTTTCTCGGGAAATAGACTCCCTGAACGACGCCATCCGTATGCTCGGCACCATGAAGATTCTGCAACTGGTGATGGCCGTCCATAGCAATTCGCTCCTGGCTAACCGGCAGAGCGGATACGGACTGGAGCCGGGAATACTCTGGAAACACTCTGTCGGCGTCGCCATTACCGCGACATGGTTTGCCGAAAAAATACATTACGCAAACGCCAACCTGGCCTTTACCGCCGGATTACTGCACGATGTTGGCAAAACGATCCTGAATGAATATGTGGGAAAGGATTTTGCTGAGATAGTCAGGCGGGTCAATGAAGATAATCTCAGCTTCTGCGAAGCTGAGCACGCGGTCCTCGGGTTCTCTCACGAAGAGATCGGGGCCAAGGTTGCAGAAAAGTGGCAGGTGCCCGAACACATTACCCGCTGCATCCGCCATCATCATGATCCTCGACCGTTAACCCCACCCGACCCCCTGGTCGACGCCGTGTACCTCGCCAATTGCGTGTGCCTGTTACTGGGGATTGGTCTGGGGGCGGACGGCCTGAGTTACCGGGCGGATCATGAAATCATGGAACGTTATGGTCTGCGTGAATCGGATCTGGAAATCGCCGGAACCCAGATGATGCTGGAACTTAAACGGGTTATGCAAATGTACGCCGCCCCCGGCCAGCCACAGGAACCCATGCTCGTGACCGGGTAGGAGCTATGCGATGTGTCAGGACGTATTAATAGTTGATGATTCGGCTACCATCCGCCAGATGGTAAAACGGACCATGAAGCTCGCCGGCTTGAAGGTGGGCGAAGTCTACGAGGCCTCCAACGGCATCGAGGCCCTGGCCAGCTTGGCCAAACATGCCGTTGCGGTCATCATGCTGGACATCAACATGCCAACCATGAATGGAATTCAACTGCTTACGCGCATGAAAGGAAATGATCGACTTCGGGACGTACCGATAGTCATCGTCTCCACGGAAGGCAGTAAGCAGCGAATTGAGGAACTTGAAAGTATCGGAGCCTTCGGCTTTGTTCGTAAGCCGTTCCAACCTGAACAGCTTCGAGATGTACTAAGGCCTCTTCTTGGGGTAGATGACAATGCAGCATCAGAAAACGGCGACGCTGACAACGATCTTTTCTGACGTTTTGGCCAACCTGGCCTTTATGTTTAACGACGACGAGCCGGGCGAATCTACCGGCGGGGAAGTCTGGATAGAGACCACGATCAGTTACCGTGGCTCGGAAAGCGGCACCTTGCGCCTCCGCTGCCCCACCGAATTTGCCGCCCTCCTGGCCGCAAATCTGCTCGGTATTGAACGTGACGACCCTGACGTGGACACCAAGGCGGAGGACGCGGTTAAGGAGTTCATGAATATCGTCTGCGGCCAATTGATCACCACTTGGTACGGCGCCGAGCATGTATTCGATCTGACCATCCCACAAACACAAGTCCTGATGGAGACTCCAACCTTCTCCGAACCGGATGATATCAGTGTGACCACGCTGGCCGTAGAAGGCCATCAGGTACAGTTGCTTCATACAACACCACGGGTCACGGCGGACATAGCGTAATCTTGGACCATCCACGAAAGGACCGGGATAATGGTGACCGCCGAAATACAAGATTTAACTCGTGACGATTACGAGCTGTTTCGACGTCTGGTCTATACACACAGCGGTATAAATCTCGGCGACCAGAAAATGCAACTGGTCCGCGCCCGTCTTGGTAAACGGGTGCGATCCGGAGGATTCAAATCCTTCCGCGACTATTATCGGCATGTGGAAAACGATCCAAGCGGCCAGGAGCTCTGTTCTCTACTGGACGCCATCTCCACCAATACCACTCACCTGTTCCGGGAAATCCGTCATTTCAAGCTTCTCGCGGAAATCCTTAAGAACATGCTTGAAAAGCGAAAATGGCGATCGGAACATAACACCATCCGTATTTGGAGCGCCGCCTGTTCCAGCGGCGAGGAACCCCACTCCATCGCTATGGTCGCACACAATGCCATACTAAGGCATCCGAACGTTGCCCTGAAAATCCTGGCGACCGACATCTCGCTACAGATGCTAAGCCGCGCTCAACTCGGCATTTACGATATTCATCGTGTCGGTACCGTGCCGGCCGAGTTCCGTCAGCGATATTTCCAGAAAACCCAGAGCGAAGATCGACAGACGTTACTCCAGATAGTTCCCGAACTTCGCCGGCTGATCACCTTCTCTCGCTTCAATCTGATGACCCCGACATTCCCGTTTCGGCACGGATTCGATGTTATATTTTGCCGAAACGTGATGATCTACTTTGACCGAACTACCCAGCAGACTTTGGTGAATAAACTGGCCCAGCATCTCCGACCCGGAGGATATCTGATGATCGGCCATTCGGAAAGCCTGAACAACCTGAACCAGCCTTTGAGTTACATCGAACCGACCGTATATCGTAAGTCGGGAGGCTATTGAGCTGGGAGCCGATAAGACCGTGTTAGGCTCGATAAGGAATATGGACTATCCATGAGATCAACCGGCACCATCAAGACTCTCATCGTCGATGACTCACCACTGGTGCGATCAATACTGACACGCGTACTGGACGGGGTTAAGGATATCGAGGTAGTTGGCGGGGCCAAGGATCCCTACGAAGCTCGCGAGATGATTATCAATTATCGCCCTGATGTTATCCTTCTGGACATCGAAATGCCCCGCATGGATGGTATCACGTTTCTGCGTAAGCTGATGGAGCACTATCCTGTCCCGGTTATTATGTGTAGCAGTGTTGCACCGCATAACAGCCGTAACGCCCTTGAAGCCATTGAAATCGGGGCCGTAGACGTGGTCGCTAAACCCACGGCGGGTGGCAGTTCGGCCCTGCGCCAACTGGCCGAAGATCTAACCGAGAAAATCCGGGCGGCCGCGGTAGCCATGCCCTCTCGCCCTCGAATTAATATTCCTCAAACCTCGGATCCTGTATCCTTTTGCGCCGCCGGCTTGGACCCGGCCAAATACCTCGTCGCAATCGGCGCTTCCACGGGAGGAACCGAAGCCATCCGAGCCGTCTTGCAGAACGTTCCCCCAGACTTCCCCCCCGTGGTCATGGTCCAACACATGCCGGAGGGTTTTACACAGTCCTTCGCCGAAAGGTTAAACGGTCTCAGCGTCTTGCAAGTCACCGAAGCCGTCGATGGTGATATCCTGGTTCCCGGCCGCGCTTTTCTGGCTCGCGGAAACATTCAAATGCGTGTGGTAAATCGTGCCGGCCAATGGCGTATATCCTACGGTTCAAGCGAACCTGTTAACCGGCACTGCCCCAGCGTCGACGTACTCTTCGACTCCGTGGCCGCACAGATCGGAGCGCGTGCCGTCGGCGTACTTCTCACCGGCATGGGAGCCGACGGAGCCCGCGGCCTGCTTAACATGCGCCAAGCCGGCGCCTATACCGTCGCTCAAAATCAGGCCAGTTGCGTAGTCTATGGCATGCCCAAAGTGGCTGTCGACCTGGGTGCCGTCCAGCAACAGTGTTCGCCCCCCGAGGTCGCCCGCATCGTTCTTCAAGCCCTTCGCACCAAGCCCAAAGCTCGTATCCCAGCCAAGGTATAAATACGCGACCCGTGCAACCGGGGATTCCTCCCCCCTGCCCACTTTTCTGGCAACAGACCAAGCACCCGATATTGTCCCCAACTCTGATGCAATTCCACACTCCTGATCCGCAGCCAAGCCATGCATGACACTCACCCTGCCCGTGATCAGCTCTCTGCCTCTACCCAGCTAGATCAGTCCTCCATACATGCATACATGGCAAGCCACGGCGAAATCATTGACATTCAACCCGGTCGAGGATACGGTTAAGCTAAGGGTACATTAGTTATCCGGCGGAGGGGGCGGCAGGAACCAAGCGGGTGAGGGTGGACGTGCTCCCTATGATCCGCCCTCTGCGGCGGTTTTTGAACATTCACGGCCGCGATTGTCGGGATATCGGACCTGCGATATATTTCTACTGCGGAGCATCAAACAATATGAGGATCGGTTACATGCCAAGGCCTTCCATCCTCCAAAGCATGGTTATACTGGGTATGCTGGTTTCAACGGTGGCCGGCCAGAACCAGGATAAACCCAAGTTGGATACCCTACGGAAAGGAGCGTTTACCGGGCGAGACCGCGAGGCAACGCGAGCCTGGTTGGAACAGGAGATCAACAACCTGTTTAACGCGCCTGATGCCGGGACAACGATCCGTTCGGGGTCGCTTCTGTACTTTTCCGCCGATGGGTTGGTAACTCACTACCAGGCATCCGATGCCACGAGAACGTTCCAGCAAGGCTTGGCGGAGCTGGTGGCGACGGCCTTTAAAACCGCATTTCAAGCTGCTCCGAGTGACCCGAACGCGCGTAACTATCTGGCAGCCACGTTAACACTTGCGGCCTTGAAGGCCTTTAACGAGCCGAGGGCCTCACTGGATTGCTTCACGATAGCTTTGTCCGATCCGTCCCCAGGTGTAAGGTTGGCGGCATTGGATGGTATCATCGCCATTTGGGAACCATTGACGGCCACCCAAAAACAGGCGATTGTCGGCCAGTTGCAGACCCTGGCAACCAAGGAAACCGATGGTACTACACTCAGTCGCATGTACGCAATCCTGCTCCTGCAGGACCAGGCCCGGATCAAGCAAACCGCAGAGACCATATTAAGGATTTTGGACACCCGCCTGGCTGGCTACGAAACCATCGGCTTGGGCCCACTTCTCGCCGACACAGAAGCGATGGGCTGGCTGAGTAGCAATATCGGAGCATTATCAGCCGATCCTCTGCATAAGACCATCGTTGTGACTGCCGCTCGTCTACTGGCCGATGCCACCGAAAGCTATATTAACGAAGTCCACAGTCCCCAGCGTGAGCAGGAACTGGAGATCGTCATCCATCAAGCCGACGAGGACTTGAAAAGAATCGTAGCGGCCGCAGAGAACGCTCCCCGAGGTACCCCGGATATCGCCAGAACGATCACCCGGACCCCAACCGATGACCGTAAGAACAAGGTGCGGGATGAACTGGCCGGCTGGATCGGTAATGCAAGTCGCAAGGGATATCTGAATATGGCCCCGTTTAATCTTTCGCCCGGCCTGGAACAGGAACGCGTAGCCCGAGCTACCACGGACACGGGTGGCTAACCCCAACAACGGCAATCCGCTGCTGCGGCTTACCGGAGAGGATAAGGTCCAGAACATGTCCCTGCCTATGGTGGCCATTGTCGGACGCCCCAACGTGGGCAAAAGCTCATTACTGAATATGCTGGTTGGCCGACGCATCAGCATTGTCGATCCAACTGCCGGTGTAACCCGCGATCGGATCACGGGCTTGTGCGCCCACGAGGACACCTATTTCGACCTGGTGGATACCGGCGGATACGGTATCGTGGATCGTGACGACCTGAACGAGCAGGTCGAGCAACAGATTCGCCATGCGGTCCAGGAAGCGACCTTACTCTTATTCGTGGTTGACGCACGCGACGGCCTATTGCCCCTGGACCAGAAGGTCGCAGACTGGCTGCGTAGTTGCCAGCGGCCGACTCTGTTGCTGGCCAACAAAGTCGACGCGGACAATGTCCTGACCGAACTAGGCGATTTTCACCGCCTGGGTTTTGGGTCACCATTGCCGGTTTCCGCCCAGCATCGCCGGGGCGAAACCGCTATCAAGGATTGGATTGTTGAACACCTGCCACCCCGCGAGGAGGGCGCCTATCCCGTCGAGCCGGTCATGAAAATCGCCTTGGTCGGCCGCCGCAACGTCGGCAAAAGCACTTTTATTAACGCCCTGGCAGGTCAGGAACGAGTAATTGCGTCGGAAACTCCGGGCACAACTCGCGACTCGGTAGATGTTCGCTTTGAACGCGATGGAAGCGTTTGCGTCGCGATCGACACGGCCGGCGTACGTAAAAAGAGCAAACATAACGACGATATCGAATTCTACAGTCACCATCGTGCCGAACTTTCCATACGACGGGCCGACGTTGTACTCTTGTTGGTAGATTCCACCGAGGAAATCACCCAGGTAGATAAGCATCTGGCCCGCTACATTGCCGAGCAGTTCAAGCCCTGTATTCTGGTGGTCAATAAATGGGATCTCGCCCGGAACCGAGCCACGACCGAGGATTACGGAGATTACCTCTTAAAAGTACTCCCTGGACTCAATTACGCTCCGGTGGCGTTCACCACCGCGACGGACAGCAAAAACATTCAATCCGTGATCGACCTGGCCGCCGCCCTCTTCAAGCAGGCTCGCACCCGCGTTTCTACCGGTGAGCTGAACGCGGTTATCTCCAAGGTAACGGAAACGAACCAGCCGACCCCAAAACGCGGCCGGGGGACCTTGAAAATACTCTACGCTACCCAGGTCGGGACCTGTCCGCCTTCGATCGTCCTGTTTGTAAACGATCCAGAGCGGGCGTCTTCCTCTTTTCAGCGTTTCCTGATGGGCCGGCTGCGCGACCTTCTACCTTTCGGCGAGGTGCCCATTCGTCTACTCTTCCGCGGCCGACGTTCTATGAAGCAACATTCGGAAACTAACCGCCAATGAGCTATTGCGAATCCATCCGCTTACGACTGTCGGACGGCTATGAAGCCTTCGCCCGTCTGTGGCGACCGGAACAACCTCGCGGGGCTATCCTATACCTGCACGGGATCCAATCACACGGGCGATGGTTCGAGGTCTCCGCCCGACGGCTGGCCGATGCCGGTTTCATGGTTCTACTTCCTGATCGACGCGGCAGTGGGCGTAACGATATCGATCGTGGTCACGCGGATTCGGCCTACCTGCTGCTTCGTGACGCGACCGAGGCCCTTGACGAACTGCACACGCGTACCGGTTTTGATCGGCTACATGTAATAGGGGTAAGCTGGGGTGGTAAGGTGGCCGCCGCATTGTATGGTCACGCGCCCACCCGTATATCCAGCTTGACCCTGGTGGCCCCCGGCCTGTTCCCCAAGGTTGACCTTCCGTTGGGAACCAAGCTGCGTGTCGGATGGTCCGCCCTCGTCAGGCGTAAGAGACTGTTCGATATACCGTTGAATGATCCCCGATTGTTTACAGCTAACGTAGAGTACCAGGCGTTTCTGCGTAACGACCCGTTAGCCTTGCATCAAGTAACGGCATCTTTCCTGCTTGCATCGCGTAAAATGGACAAGCTCGCCCGGCATATGACACGCCATTCATCCGCCACCCCCTTGCATCTCTTCCTGGCCGGCCACGACCAGATCATCGATAACGACCGTACCCGACGATTTGTAACGGGGCTAGGTTGGCCTAATACCAAAATTACCGAATATCCCTCCGCCGAACACACCCTCGAATTCGAAACCGATCCAGAACCTTATTTCCAAAACCTTCGCGATTGGATAGTGCAGAGCAATAGTGCATTCTAACGGTGATTGGGTATACTCATGGGGTGGAGCTTAAGGTCGCTTGCGTAGCGAGGGAAAGTATGCCCTGTATTCATGTTCTGCCCGATCTATTGGTCAACAAAATCGCTGCCGGCGAGGTAATAGAACGACCGGCCAGCGTTATTAAGGAATTGGTCGAAAACAGCCTTGACGCCGGGGCTCGGAATATTGAAATCGCCATCGAACATGGCGGACAAAAGTTGATTCGGGTCACCGACGACGGCGAGGGCATGGACCGCGAGGATCTAGCCCTGTGCATCCATCCCCATGCCACAAGTAAAATCCAATCCGACGACGACCTGACCAGTATCCGGACCATGGGTTTCCGGGGCGAGGCATTGGCCAGTATTGCCTCGATTGCCCAGATGCGTATTGTCTCCCGACGAAGAGGTGCTGATGAGGCCTATGAAATCCGCGCCGCCGGCGACCGGATTGAACCGCTCAGCGCGGCCGCGGGTCCGCCAGGAACTACGATCGAGGTACGCGAACTATTTTTCAACGTGCCCGCCCGACAAAAATTCCTCCGTACCGCCCAGACCGAGATGGGCCACATCAGCGAGCAGATTGCCCGCGTAGCCTTGGTTCATCCGGAAGTAGAATTTCGCGTAACGCATAACGGCCGGGTTGTCCATCACCTTCGGTCCACGAACCAGATGCGCGCCCGTATCGCGGACTTCTTTGGTCGGGAACTGGCGGAGAATCTGTTAAGCTTATCCCGTACGGAACGCGGGGTGACTATCTCCGGCCTTGTCGGTCTTCCTGCCTACAGTCGGTCTTCGCAAAAGTGGCAATATCTTTTCCTTAACGGACGGTACATCCGCGACCGCTTTATCAGCCATGCGGTCCGTGAGGCTTATCGTGGCTTGCTGGACCCGAACCGTTTTCCCGTAATATTTCTGGCCCTGACGATCGACCCCCATGCCGTGGACGTTAATGTACATCCAACCAAGATCGAGGTCCGCTGGCGAGACTCGAACATCATTTATTCACAGGTGCTTTCCTGCCTGCGTGATCGCTTTTTGAACGCCGACCTGACCGCGAGCCTAAAGATGGGGTCGGCGGTCACCGTCTCGACAAATGGCGAGGACACGGAGAGCGAGACCGCGGCCGAAAACCGCCGCCAGGAAATTCGCCAATCTATCGCCGATTTTTTCAAGCGAGCCACACCGGTCGTCGGCCCCGGCCCCGTATATGATGCCCGGCAGTCGTTCGACGGTGTGTCGCGCACACCCCCGTCCGGGGGATTATCCCAAAGGTCTTTCTCGCCTACGTTTACGCCCGACCGGTCAACGGGCGCGTTCGCTACCGAGCAGACCCTGTCGGCTTATGGTATGAAAGCCGAAGAACCTCCAGCCGGGCAGACCATTCAAATTCATAACACGTATCTCGTCGCCGAGACAGGCGAGGGCGTGGTGATTATCGACCAACATGCCTTACACGAGCGGATATTATTCGAACAGCTATCTGAGCAATTTTCCCGGGGCCCTCTGGAAGCGCAGCGGATATTGATTCCGGAAACCGTGGACGTTTCGCCCGACCAAATCACGGTCATCGAGGAGCACGATGAAACCCTCAAACGGCTGGGGTTCGAACTGTCCCCCTACGGCCCGGGCACACTGGCCATCCATGCGGCTCCCACCCTACTGAAAGATGAGCGTATGAATGACTTTACCCGGGATATGCTGGACCGGCTTGCGGATCAGTCTAACCCGGCCAGCACGGAGCAGATCATTAACGACCTACTGAGCATGATGGCCTGCAAGGCCGCGGTCAAAGCCGGCGACCGGCTTACGGACGAAGAAATCACCGCTTTGATGGCCAAACGTCATCTCGTCGAGCGTAGCAGCAACTGTCCCCACGGCCGCCCAACCTCGCTAAGGCTCTCTCTCGATGATCTGGAAAAGCAATTTAAACGAGTATGACACGGCCAGTGTCCAGGGCTCGGCACTCTGCAGTCAGTCAAACCCGTACGGTATATCAATTACTTCGACTGCTTACGGATAATCATATCGAAATTGCTGATCATGGACCGGTAAGTACCGGCCACAACAGCGCCGTAGAGGCCGACGGCAATGGCCGTACCCACGAACAAGAGGATTTGAATCTTGAACGGTACGACACCGCCGGACCTTGCAAACATCATATCGGGATTGACGAGCAGAATAATCGCGCTGACGAAAGTCGCCGGAGCGGTCAGGGCGGCGAGTTCGGCAATCTGGCCAGAAACGGCGGCGAGCGCACACATTCCCAGCCCGAAAGCCACCACCATCATTATCCCAACGGTGCCCAATACGGCTTGGACCGAGCCTTTGCTCTTGAGTGACAGTTGCAGGCCCAGTACCGAGATAAAAGCGGAATACACAAGAAGTAAAAAGGGTAGATACAAAGCCGAGCTGACAGGGACAATCGGGGTGGAAGCCCCACGAATCAAATCAACTAACGCGGCCAGCAAAACGGTAGCAGCAGGGAGAGCCATCAGGGGCACAGCAAAGCTCACCAGTCCACGCAGCTTGCCCCATACGATATACCGCGAAGTGAGTGGAGTAGTGAGTAACAGTTCAATGGTGCCGGCTTCACGTTCTCTACTAATGGCGGTTGCCGCAGTATTGGCCAACATCAGCAATACGGTCACGAATTCCACGATAACAATGGCGGTCAACCAATTACGAGCTTCGTGAAGATCGCTGAACCAGCCGCCCCCGTGGGCGAACAACAAGAGGGCCCCGGCAACTACCCCACCGCCTACATACGCATAGCGGACTAGATTACTGCTGGCCGCACTAGCGCGGGTAACCGCCTCGCGCCAGGCAACCGGGTTTGACCAGACATGCCGGGCGCGGCGAATGCGCTCGCCCTCGCAACCAGCGCGTATGCGTCGGGGCAGCAGGCGACGCCAGATCGTCGGCTCGCCCTGCTTGACACCTCGCCGCACAAAAATGGTCGCAAAGGCAATCATCAGGAGGGAGATCGCAACAGAAACGACCATAAAAGCATTTGGCGGGGTGGCCAACATCGTGGCGAGCGGCCAGGGATAAGCAGCCACGACGGCCGTCTCCGGGGGCTGTATCTGATTCATCGCGACCTGTAGAGCCAGGAAAGGATGGAATGGGGCCACCAAGCTCATCCCCGAACCGGGTACGAACGTCTTCGACCACTGCCCCAGCAACAAGCCTACCAGCAGAAAAAAAGCTATACCCAGATAAAATGAAAAAATCGTTCCCCGCGTCCCCATCCGCATAACACTGATGGTGATAGCCAGCGAGCCGGTCAACAGGGCGGTGCAGGCGGCGATACCGAAACTCAGGAAGATCTGTTCACTGGTCACGCCGCCGAAAAGCATGGTGATACAGAAAATAGGCAGACCCGAAAGCAGCAGAACCAGTACGAAAAACAGTCGGCCCATAAGAGAACCGAGTACGATCTGGGCGTTGGTCAGCGGCGTGGTCAGCAGGACGTTATAGGTTTCCGCGTCCTTCTCTTGAGAGATGGCCCCGGCCGTAAATACCGGAGCCAAGAAACACATCATGGCCAGTTGCAATAGAGATATCCAGGCGAAGATATGCGTGCCGGCTTTGGCAATGTTGGATAGCGAGCCGCCGGTCCCGCCCATCATCGAGTATTGCACCATAACCAGAACGAACAGGAGAATAAGCAGATACCCGGCCCTGATCCACAGATGCTGGGCGCTCCGGCCCCCTCCCTGCACCACGCGTACCACGATAGGATTGCCCGGTAGCAGTCGCCACAGCGAAAGACCAAGATGATTAATCAACGTCCGCATTACAGCTCACCGTGAATCCTTTGGAGCAACACGATAATGTGTGTTCCACCGGGTGCTTACACGGGCCACATATGCCACTGGCCCGCCCAAACGTCTGCCCTTCTCCCCCTCATGCCATCGTCAGTTAAACGTACTTGAAACATGATTCTCCCCCTACCGCCCACTCTTGCCCAGTGCCTCGGCGTCGAGCTCGTCGGCCGATAGCCCGTGCGCGGTCGTCGTGTTCTGAATGGTCTTCCAAGCAGCCCGCCGCTGTTCCGGAGTCGCCAGGGCCATAATCGCATCGACGCACTCCGCATCCAAGTCGGAAAGCGGCTGAATCATCTCCGTAAATTCACGTTCCAGTTTATTAACCCAGGGGCCACAAGGCTCATCCCGGAAATTCAAACGGAACCCCCATGCCACCCGGTTACGCCGGATACGACTTCTCAAATCCTCGGTCATTATATCCCGATAGCGATCCCGACAGTCACCCAAGATGCGTTGTCCTTGGGCAATTTGGTCGTCATCGAACTGATAGAACTCCCTGGCCCCGTTGAAGAATTGCTCCCACATGCGCGGCCCGTAATTCGATAAGGCCAAGTCCGCTACTCTTTCGGCCCGCCGCACATTCCGCTCGCGATTCTGTTGACGGATGACTTCCGGATCGTCCGTCTCAATATTGCCCCGGTCGTTGCGTGTGCCGCGAAAAAGATGCTCGCCATCCTCGATCTCGCCCTTACGCCAACGTTCCATGCGGGCCTTGAAGATGTCCAGGTTATTTTTCGCCCCGTCCATCCTGTCCTGAAAGCGGGCCATTTGCCGCTCATCAAGGATGGCCACGCAATCCGCGACCAGGCCGTCATACAGTTTCTGAAACTCCGGAATTAAAGGTTCGATGCGATCGGCGAAATCTGGCCCGTCCATAGAGCTCCATCGTCCCCGCATCGGCCCTCTGCGAAACGTCAATTCAAGAACATGCTCGGCAAAGTCCTGCATTGGCTCGGCATTCTCGTGCCCCAGCTCCATCACCCGCCGAGCGATCAGGTCGAACAATCTGACTCGTTGCGACTCATCGAGATCCAGTTGACTATCCAATTCCTGGCACACCCATGCACGGGCAGCTCCCCGGGCTATATCAGGGGTTAATCGCAAGCCCAGCCTGGTGGGTTGCATAAGATTTTCATCATCCAACCGCTTGCCTTGTTCTACGTGATGCGTCTCTTGGGCGATAGTCGGTCCCACCCAGATAATCGCACATAATACGGGCAACCAACCCGGGACACAGCCTATTATCATTCTAATACCCACTTTAACAACCTTCCTCAGAAGTCATCTGGTTCATAGCCCTCGTCGGCCAGAAGCTGCATCATTCTTTGCTCGGCTTCCTGCCTCTGCGCACTGGTTGCGATCCGGTCAATTTTCAGCTTCATCGTGTCTCCAAGTTTCGTAATCGGCCCCATTACCGACAGATGCGAACGTGCTATCATATGGGGTATCGGATGCTGCCCGTACACCTGTAGGACGCGCTGGGTCATCTGGTCCCATACTCGGTTGCGATAGATTATCCGCCGCCACCGGTCATTTCGTGAAATACTCTCTGCCTGCCGAAGAGCCTCGCGCAATTGCGAATCCGCCGCCGCCGATTGCGCCTCATCGAACTGGTAATAATCCTTGGCCTGCTCGACGTATCGTTCCCACTCAGACTCCCACGTCGGATGGTCCACCACCTGCTGAGCCAATCGCATAGCCTCATTAAGCACCGGCGACCGCCCTTGATCGTCTTTCACCACCTCCGGGGCGGCCGAGCTGAAAGGATTTTCGAAAGGTTGTATCTCGCCTCGCTCCCAGCGTTCCATGTTTTTTTCAAAAGCATCAAGGGCTACCCCCGCAGAGAGAAGATCTTTCCCAAGATTGAGCTGTTGTTTAAGGGGTAACATGGGTCTTAAATCGTCTCCCACGCCACGAAGCACTTCGCGTACAGCGGGCAACAAGGGCTTTAAGCCCTTTCCCAGAGTTATGCCCATTTCCCGAGGCATACCCGGCTTGGGCTGCCCTGCGCTGTCGGCGATAGCATTCAGCATTCCAGAGAACATCTGTTCGACGGAGGCCTGCTGCTCAGGGGTGTCGAGGGAATGGGCCGCAGCCATCAACCGCCGGGCAATCGCTTCCGTAGCCGTATCTATCTTGTCCTCGTCCAACCCATAACGAGGCACGGCCACATAGGTGATATAACTACCCGCCATAGCCTGGGCCATACCGGGAGTGAACCGGACACACGCTTCCGTAGGCCGATCGTATCGGGTGGCGGCCGATTGCGCGTGAACCGGCCACGCCATCCATCCGCAGGAAGCCAACACCATTAACCATGCCAACAACCGAGCCCGGCTGTATCGTGCTGATATATTAAGATTCTTTTCTCTCACGATTCAGTCTCCGTGTCTTCGTGGCCAAACCCACACTCACTGCACGATCCCCTTGGTCAACCGCATGAAGGCGGTTTCGAGGTTCACCTCCTCCTCACGCAGTTCCTGAATAGCGCAATTCTTCTCCAGTAATGCCCTGGCAAGAAAAGAAAAGTCGTGGGTATCCTGTCTCAACTCGACGGAAAGACAACCATCGTCCACTTGCACGGCCTTCACCTGAGCGAGGTTCTGAAGATGCTGGGCAGCAACCTCCTGGCCACCGGCCAACCGAATCAATACCCGCGTTCCCATCCGCGCCCGCCTGGTAATCTCCTTGACCGGACCGTGGAACAGCAGCTCACCGCGCTCGATAATACCAACGGTGGTGCATAGCTCAGCCAATTCGTGCAGAATATGGGAGCTGATCAGGATGGTCTTGCCCATGCGATGCAGTTCCTTGAGCAACTCGCGAATCTCGATCCGGGCCCGGGGGTCCAACCCGCTGGCCGGCTCGTCCAGCAGCAGCACCTTCGGATCGTGCAGCAGCACCCGGGCAATGCTTAGCCGCTGCTTCATCCCCCGCGACAGCGAATCCACCAGGGCCTCGCGTTTGTAGGTCAGGTCGGTCAGGTCCAGGATGTCGCCCACGATCCTGGTTCGCTCCCGCCCGGTGATTGCGTAGGCCGAGGCGAAAAACTCCAGGTATTCCAGCACCACCATGTCACTGTAGGCCCCGAAGAAATCGGGCACGTAGCCGATCAGCGGACGGATTTTTCGCGACTGGTATCCGACAACCTGACCACAGACCCGGGCCTCGCCCCAGGTCGGCTGCAGCAGAGTGGCCAGAATCTTGATCGTCGTGGTTTTGCCCGCCCCATTGGGCCCGATGTAGCCGAAACATTCGCCTTCCTCGATGTTCAGATACATATTGTTCACGGCCGTCAACTCGCCGTATCTTTTCGTCAAATTGATCGTCTCAATAATCATTCGTCTCACCACGGCGTTATAGGAATCTCGATGCGGTACATCACCCGGGCGCGGTCCGGAGTCACCGGCCGCCATTTCCCCTCTCCCCGCCGCCAGCATAATCGGGCCGGGCCGGGATCAGTGCTGAATCCCAACAGTAAGGCATAATTGCCACGCAGCAAACTAGAGCGATCCAGACGCTGACCGCGGGATCGGCCAATCTCCTGATTCTCCTTGATCATCTCATGCTGGGGCAACTCATCAAAGGTAGTCATAAGCATCAACGCCGAGGCGTATTTCGTCACATCCACGCGACCTTCCCCTTGCGACTGCATGTGCAAGACGTAGTCCTGAAGCCTCACGTGGTCACGTAACCATCTAGGCTGATAATCTTTCAATGTTTCGGGCCTATAGATATCCGATTCGGCGGGCTCCCGCTGGTCGGAAGGTCGCTGAGTCCGGCGATTCGCAATCATCTGCGCTTCAAATTCCCCAATCCGTACACGCTCTCGATCTTTCAGAAGACCCAACGGATAGACATGCACTAACATGGACCGCGAGTATTGACCTGTCTTGAGATTGGGCATAGGCACCAACAGATGACAATCATGCAGGTCGGTATTAAGCTCGTTGGTGATCCAACTGCTCTTGTCCAAGTATATTGATTGGTCTGCACGGCTCAGATTGGCCGTCACGCGACCCGTCATCTGTCCATTCCAGAAGCTCTCGAACTGCTTAAGCGTGGCTCGCATGGGCACCTCACGCAATTCGCCCAACGCAGCCAAGGCGTGATATCGCTCACCGACCGCATAGGTCATCATTTCCATCGGCGAGGATTCCATCGCTAACGGGCCCAGCAGCCCGCCGGGCTCGGCGGGGTGTTCTGGCATGCTCCAATCGGAAGGCACCCGTAGATGCAGGCGGAGATGCGAGGCCGTTTTCAAGCCGAAATAACATAAGGCCGTGGAGTCATAGGATTCGGCCCGGCCGTCCACGATGCTAATTTCCTGAACCCGTTGGCCAATGCCTCGAATAGCTCGCACCGCCAGTACTGAAGTTCCACTGGCCAGTACCGCCAAGCCCGCAAATACCACCCAGGCCTGGCGTAACAAGCCGCGCCGTTTCAGCCAAGCCCAACTGACCAGTGTCGCCAGCAGGATATACACAATGACAAACAGAAATGCCAGCAGAAAATACATGCCCGCCGTCGTCTGAAAGCTGATCAACTGCTCGATATAGGTAAATAAGTCTGTCGACCGACCCCAGCCCATCCTTGATTGCGAATCGACCTGCCCGGGCTGCGATCGTAAATCGAAAAGCACATGGAGGAAGGGCGTAGACTTGCCGACCTGCGTAAGAAACTCATTCAAATCGAAACCTACCATCAAGATTAAACCTCGCCCGCATGGGCGACGAGTTACGGCCAGCGGCTCCTCCTCGCGTGCATTCAACGGAACCAGGGCATCGGCATCCATACGAAGGTTCGCCGCGGTTACCGTACAATATGTCAGCGGAGGATTGAACGGGACCGGATCGGTGGTTTCAGGTGTGCCCAAAAAATCAACCAGCCAGCCATCCGGAACCACGGTAATACTCTCGGTCCCATTAACCTTGGCCGGCAACAAATCGCCCAGTATGCTTTTCCCGACCAGTTCCCAGTTTCGCCCTACCCCCAGGACCAGAATCCCCCCCTGCCGCACCCACTCCACCAGAGCACGGAGCTGAGCGGGATCGCGTGTTCGGCTCGGATCGGCGGCATCCCAGAGTACGATATCCACCATATCCAGCCCCGCCACCAAGTCAGGCAAGTCGACCGGCGAACCCCGGAGTACCTGCACCGGGCGAACCAAGTTCGCATCCCCCACCAGGCGGTCCAGCAGATTCACCGGTCGTTCGGAGATATCCAGAATCACACGGGTTTCGGTATCGCCAACCGGTAATGCGTCACGGGTAATGTAGCTTATACGTTCGCCCCGCGGATCGTACAGATTGGCCGGCTTTCCCTCGTCATCAAATACGTAAACGCCAAATCGCGACTCATTCCCATAGGGATCAAACCCCGCCGGGATGTAGAGGTGGAATCGCCCGCTGTCACGGACGCTGATATTCGCTCGGCGAGCGACTATTACATCTCCATCGCGATCCGGCTGGCGTATTTCAAGAGAGCCAGTGAATAAATCGCCATCCAGATTAGTCAGCTCGACAAGCACCGGCGTCCATCGGCCGATGCGAAAAAAATCGCGACCTTGAGAGAATACTTCGCGCCCGCTTCCGGGAAACCCAACGCGCAAGATCCGGCCTTCCAATCGTCCTGCTTGGACGAAGGATGCCCCGACACTCAATACCGTAATCATCCCCCACCACACATGGCATCGATAGCTCATCCGTTCATACCCCGATTTCAGGGGACCGCATCGGTTGTCTGCCCTTTTTGATACCCGCGCTATAGACAGCTGGGCTGCCAATCTAATGTACTCATAGTCTATCGCATAGGGGCCCTCGTTGATCCCAAGCATTGTAATCAGGGCACAGGTCGGGCTCAATACAGAAAACGATATCTGAAAATACAGTGTACGACACGACATTACCGCTTGACCGATGAATTCGCCAGCTCTACATTGCTTACATGATGAATAAACGCCAGCGCGTTGAAGCCGTACTGGCCGGACGGCGCCCCGACCATCCGCCGGTCAGTTTCTGGTATCATTTCCCCCCGGACCAAGCCACGGGCCAAGCCGCGATTGACGCCCACCTTGCCCTCCTAGACAAATATGATCTGGACTTTCTCAAGGTCATGAACGATCACGAATACCCGCGGTCGGAGGTCGAGGTAATCCATACCGCGGCCGACCTGAGCAAAATCAAGACCCTCCCGGGCGATACGGGTGAACTTGGTGAGCAACTAAAAGTCGTGCGAGCCATTACCGCTCGGCTCGGGAAGGACGTACTAACTTGTACTACCATCTTCAACCCCTGGACGGTATTGCGCAAGCTGGTCGCCCCGCTCAATCGGGTTCACATGCCGCCCCGAATGGACGGCACGGACGAGAGGGATGAAGTACTCAGCCGGCTGCTGAAGGAGGACCGTTCGGCCGTCCAGGCCGCCGTACTGGCGATTGCCGGTACTTTGACGAATTTTGCCCGGCTTTGTATCGAGGCCGAGGCCTCTGGTATCTTTCTTTCCGTTCGCGACGACTGGGTGGATCGCAAGGAGAACGGGGAACATACTTATGAGGAGATCGTGCGCCCGGCCGACCGGCAAATTCTGGCGGCCGTACAGAATGCGTCATTTAACGTACTGCATATCTGCGGCCGGGCGTTGCATTTCGAAGCCTTTGCCGATTATCCGGTGCATGTGATCAACTGGGCCGACCGTTCGGCCGGTCCGAGCATCGCCTATGCCCGCGATAGGGTCAAACCGGCCATTGCCGGCGGGGTGGACAATCTCAAGACCTTGCGTGAAGGAATCCCGGCAGACTGTGCAGCCGAGGTCCGCGACGCCCTGCATCAAGCCAAAGATCGCCCGATTATGATCACACCCGGCTGCACTTTCGACCCGCAGGCCGTCCCACCGGAAAACCTGCGAGCGATCGTCGATGCGGCAAGGAATATCGCTAGTGAATGAATGGGGCTAATCATGTCCGAAAATAATTCACAACCGTATTGCAAGGAATGTGGTTATATCTTGCACGGACTCACCGAATCCTCCAAATGCCCGGAGTGTGGTCGTCCGATAGTCGAGGTTCTGACCCGAGACGCCTTTCCGGGGGTCAAAGGTTATCGTTATGAATCCATCACACGCCTATGGGGTCTTCCACTTGTTTCCATTGCCTCAGGACCAAGCGGTACGGAAAAAGCTGGCCGACCAATCGGTGTCATCGCCATCGGCGACCTGCCCAAGGGAATCGTTGCCATAGGCGGACGGGCTGTTGGTGTAATTGCCATTGGCGGTTTTGCCTTGGGCGGAATAGCGCTTGGTGGTTTCAGCCTGGGCCTCATTGCCGTTGGCGGTTTCGCGGCCGGCTTGGCGGCCATCGGTGGCTTTGCGGTGGGAGGTATTGCTATCGGGGGTTTTGCCGGATTCGTTATTCACGGGATCGGCGGCCAGGTCATTTCCCTCTGGCCTTGGTAAGCTTCCGTGAATAATCGGCAACTTTGCTGGTAGCCCGCCCCATATCCTGCTACACTTCCACATCATAATGAGCCACCGCAACTGTTATACGGAGTCACATACATGGAACGGACGTTAATCATTCTCAAGCCGGATTGCGTGCAGCGCAGGCTGATGGGCCGGATCATTCAGCGTTTTGAGGACAAGGGGCTGACCGTAGCCGCCGCCCGGCTTATGCAAATCAGCCGTGAATTGGCCGAACGTCATTATGCCGTACACGTGGACAAGCCGTTTTATCCCGGCCTGCTGGACTATATCACTTCCGGGCCTGTCCTGGTCATGGTTCTGGCCGGCCCCGGAGCGATCGCCATCTCCCGCAAGCTGATGGGCAAGACTTTCGGCTTCGACGCAGAACCGGGGACCATCCGCGGGGATTTCGGCCTCAGCAAAACTTACAACCTCATCCATGGCAGCGACTCACCCGAATCGGCTGCTACCGAAATCGCCATATACTTCCAACCAGAGGAAATTCTCGACTATTCCACCGCCGACGCAACTTGGATCAACAAACCTTCTGAAGCGTAACCGATCGTCTAGAGCATTTCACGATTGGGTGTATCGATAGCCGCAATGCTGAAACCACCCGAGGGCATCCGTAGCCGTGATGGTCTGAAAGGCTTGAGTGATCGCGTGTAGCAGTGCCCGTGGCGTGCGGGCCTTGACCTTTCGCAGATAGGCCTTGATTTTGGACCACATCTTCTCGATGGGATTGAAGTCGGGGCTGTACGGTGGTAGGTACC
>JAAYCU010000123.1 GCA_012729595.1 Phycisphaerales bacterium | reverse complement strand
GGATGCGGTCGATAGTGAACATGGCGGTGTTCTCCGGTGTGTTGCTGTTCACAACATACATCGGCCAGAAACACCGCTTTTTATTCGCGCCAAGCCGCATCAGCCACCAAGTCGGTCAGTTTGAGTAATATACACAATCCCGTTGGGATTGTTTGGCGGGGGGAGAGTTTTAGAATGTAATCCTTGGGATTGTCCGGTTGGGAGATAACTTGTGGATGCAGCCTCGTTGGGATTGTCCGGTGGGGTGATAACTGGGGAATGCGATCGCGTTGGTATTGTCTGATTAGGCGATAGCTTGGAGATGCAATCCCGTTGGGATTGGGTGCGGGGGAAGGACATCCCACACGTACCGTACGCCCCCGGCGCGGACGAGCCGGTCTTCGAGGACGGTGACATGTTCGCGGTGACGGTTCCGCTGGCGGCGGCTGCAAAGACCGCCCCCGAAGTGACCGCACAAGTCACCGGGGAAGTCACCGGGGAAGTCGCCGGGGAAGTCCATCGGCTTCTGGTCGCCTGTGAAGGTGTTCTAACGCGACAGGAATTGCAGTCCCGGGTGGGTATCCGGCACGACGAGCATTTCCGGTTGGCGTACATCGTGCCGGCCCTCACCGCCGGGCTTATCGAAATGACCATCCCGGACAAGCCCCGTAGCCGGCTGCAGAAATATCGGTTGACCGACAAGGGCCGGGCGATGCTGTCGAAAGGAACAGAATCCTGATGGCAAGTTCAATATGCGTCCGGAACCGGCCTGGATCGGCAAGGAGAACCGGCCGAGGTTGGAGCCGCGAATACGGTTGGAGGATCAGGGAAAGAGTTACCATGTCAGGCACCGGGTATACGTATAGCGATCATGCAATCAGCGAGCCAGTGACGGGTCGGAGTGGTATATCGCAATCTGTACCGGGAGCTTGTCAGCCTTCGGCCCCGCGCTTGCGCTGGGGGTTCTGATTGCGGGTATTCGAATACGCGGGGTTCGGAAAATTATGCGTGGCCGGGGGTGACGTGCTTATGGTCTTGTAGCCGGGGGGCGGGGCCATTGCTCATCGAGAAAGGAAAAGACCCGGCGGGCGTATTCGCCGGGGGCGGTGGTGATGATGTTGCTGTGCGGGCCGGGGCCGAACCAGAGGGCCTTGGGGCCGGCGGCCAAGTCGTACAAATACTGCGCGTGCTCCGCCGGCATCATGTGGTCGTTTTCTCCATGAATGAACATTGCCGGCCGATCGCTAAGCCGAGGCACGGCCTCGTCGGCCGACGGGGTGAAAAAATTCGTACCGGTCTGCGCGCTCATCATGGCCAGGACGATATTCACATACAAGGGGCCGAGCACGGGTATCCGAGCGGCATGGTGATGGGCCAGGGCGTACGGCGAGCGGAAAGGGCTGTCGAGAATAACCGCGTCGATCCGCTCATCCCGGGCGGCGGCTAAAGCCAGGGCCATCGAACCCAGCGACGAGCCCAGACCCACGATCCGTCGCGACTCGGCCGGATGTTCCGCCTTGAGCCAGTCCACGACGGCCAGCACATCGCGCCATTCGCGCAGGCCGTAAGTCAGCGTCCGCCCGTCGCTGCTGCCATGGGCGCGAAAATCGAAAAAGACGACGTTGTATCCCCTGTTGACCAACGGATCGAGGAACCAGATGAAGTTGCCTTTGTTGGCCCCGGCGCCATGACAGATAATGATGGTGCGTTCGGCCCCGGCTTCCGGGATGTACCAGGCATCCAGCATTAACCCGTCGGAGGTGGTAATACGCATCGTCTCGAAGGATATGTTGAATACGCTGTACGGATCCTGGCCGTCGGTGAACTTGCAGCGATGGGTCAGGACCACGCTCAAAAAAGCAGGGAAAAAAATCAGCAGGGTCAGAGCTGCCCGGCCGACGGGGATAAGCCGAATGATCGAAGGCGCGGGCCGTCCGTTTCGACGCTGCAGGCGCGCCCAGCGAACCCAGCGCTGTCCCATACGCCCCACGCTCAGCGACCACAACTCCCAGGCCAGCCGACAGGACACCGTAAACCAGAAGACAATGAATATCTCGCGGATAACGACCTTGGCCGTCGCGATCCAGGCGACCAGCGCCATCGCCCCCCAGATCAGCAGCAGCATGACCACGGTGTAGAAAACCAGCGAACGGATGCGGAAGCGGCGGTATCGGGGGAATCGCCAGAGCAATATAATGGCCAGCAGGACGGGAATGCATCCACAAACAACGGAACCGACTATGGAATCCATACAAGTACACCAAAACATGGTTATGGCCTGCTGTGTCCGTCTGGTTCTTGAGCAAGCTTATCGGTGAAGGGTGGAATTCACAAGTTATCTGTGGTTAACAGGTTGGTGGATTGTTCGTTGTTGAGTAACAGATTCAGTGCTGATGTAACGGGGCCAGTGAATTATCAGACTTAGGGCATTTTGAAGCGGTATTGAGTTGAGTGTATTCACATTTATGGGCAGAGCTGTATTACGCTCCGTATCCCTGCCAAAGCAGTAAATCTTGCGCAAGGCGGTTGACCTAGTTTTTATTTACGATAGTATAGAGCATGGCGATGGTGGGTCCATCGCTCTGTATCAGCGGGTTAACCGGGCCAGAAGGGCCAGCCGCAGGAGCACTGGCCGATCCTCCTAACAGCAGGACCGTCAACTTCTCGACCAACTCCCTTCCGCACCGGGTAAACTCGCCGGCGGTCCTAATTCATGGGCTATAGTAAATAGCCTGTCTCCCAATTGGAGTCCCTGTATGTCTTTTGAAGACAAAACGATTGCCTGTGTGGATTGTGGCACCGAGTTCGTCCACTCAGCCGAGGATCAGTCTCGGTACGCCGAGCGCGGTTTCGCCAATGAGCCGAAACGTTGCCGCGATTGCCGCGACAAACGTAAGGCCCAGACCGGCGGCGGACGCAGCCACGGTGGCGGCGGCTTCGGTCAGCGTCGGCCTCGCGAATCCTTCGAGGCGGTTTGTGCGGAGTGTGGTACGACGACCACGGTTCCGTTCAAGCCGACTAACGGACGACCGGTTTACTGTGGCGATTGTTTCCGTAGCCGACGGCGCTAGGATACAAGCGACGTAATCCCTGAAGACCCCTGATATAGCAGTGTTGCCAAGCTTTTGTGCTACCCAGTGGCCAAAAGGCAGGGTGATATTTTGTCCTCGTTACCAACGGGGACTTTTTTTATGTCCTTCTGGAGTTTTTGTTACGACAATCCTATTCCTATTTACGATAAAAGTTTAAGGCCACGTCTGTTAGGCAAATATCATCCCATTGGCTGTTCCGGCACGCTTTTTGCCAATGTTGTCGATCCATAAATTATTGTTAAATAAAATAATAAGTTCATTTGCCTCGGGCCCAAACACGTGATATATTTAACGGACTCACCTGGGAGCGAGAGTGGCTTTGCGGAAAAGGGATTGTATCATAAGCAACTGACAAATCTCTTATTAAGCTTCATTATATGGTTTTGGGGTTGATTGCCTAGAAAACCAAGAGGGTTGAATTGTCATCGTCCGACCGTGAAATATTGACACGGCGTATTCGAGACGCCGTGAATCTTGTGGACATCGTAGGAAACTACGTGGCCCTCAAGCGCGCCGGGGACAATTATAAGGGTCTGTGCCCCTTCCACGAGGAAAAAACCCCCTCTTTTAACGTGAGTTCTGTCAAGCAGATATTTAAATGTTTTGGTTGCGGTGCTGGTGGGGACGTTTTCAAGTTCGTTCAGCTTAAGGAAGGGGTGGATTTTCTGGAGGCTCGCCGGATGCTGGCCGACCGGGCGGGGATTTCGCTCGATCAGGAACGGTCCGGGCAGGCGACCTCCGGGCCGGGCAAGAACGATCTGATCCGGGTCAATGAATGGGCTCAATCCGTTTATCAGCGGAATTATCGTGACGCGGCGGGAGCCGTAGCTCGGCAGTATGTTCAAGGGCGAGGGATATCGGAGGAGTCGGTTGGGGCCTTTGGGCTAGGTTTGGCCGTGGACAGCTTCGATTCCCTGTTGCGTCAGGCCCAGCAAGCAAAAATCGACCTCCAGTTGCTTCTGTCCGCCGGCCTAATCAAGGCCCGGACCAACGGCGGCTATTACGATACTTTCCGCAACCGTCTGATGTTTCCGATCAGCGACGTTAATGGGCGGGTGATCGGTTTTGGCGGTCGAACGCTGGGCGACGATCCGGCGAAATACCTGAACACACCGGCGACCTTATTATTCGACAAGAGTGCGAATTTATTCGGTCTGGATCGAGCCCGGCGGGCCATATCCGAGACCGGACGGGTCATCGTCGTGGAAGGTTATACCGATTGTATCATGGCTCACCAATTCGGGTTTTCCGAGACGGTAGCTACGTTGGGGACGGCCATGACCGAGGGGCATGCCCGGCTTCTGCGTCGTTTCGTGGAGCGGGTGATCCTGCTGTTCGACAGCGATTCCGCCGGTCAACGGGCGGCCGATGCGGCTCTTTCGGTCACCCTCGCCAGCGGTTTGGATGTGTCCGTCACCCGCGTTCCCGAAGGTAAAGACCCCTGCGACTACTTATTATCGGCAGGAAAAATAGCCTTTGAATCCGTGTTGAATCAAGGGGTTGCGGCGCTAGAATTTAAGTGGAAGCAGCTACTGAACGGCTTTTCGGGGAACTCGACGGGGGTCGGCCGACGCGGTGCGATTGAAGCTTATTTGCAGGCGCTGTCCGGTTGGGTGACCAGTGGGGCGATCGATCCTATCCAGAAGGGTTTGATCCTCGGGCAGTTGAGTAAGATTTTATCGATGCCGATGGAGGATCTGTATCGCCAGGTGCAGAGAATGACTCGGCAGGCGGGCACACGGCTGGTCCCAGCAGTCTCATCCGCCGGGGGTGGCTGTATTGCCGTTCCGTCCGGCGTGGAGCAAGTAAACGCCGAGCAGCGAGCGTATCAGCAGATGGCCGAAGTTCTGTTGAACGATCCGACATACTATCCGCAAGTCCGGGAGGTATTGAATCCCGCGGCGGTGCAAGATCCAGCATTGCGCGCGGTGATTACGGAGTTAGCCAGCTTGGGGGAGTCTGGCGAGACGTGGCGACTTGATGAGTTGATCGGCCGATTTGAAGCGGAGCATTTCGGCCGTCTGATTACGGATTTGCAGTTGCGCGGAGAGCGTCTGGGGAATTACTCCGCGGTGATCGAGGGGTCCATTTCTTGTGTCCGGTCGAGCGCGGAAGCGCGCCGGACGGCTACGCTGGCCGAGGAAATCCGCGACCAGCGTCGGCGAGTTCAGGACACTGACAGTCGGCAGCCCGTACCCGAGGGCGAGGATGACCGTTTGGCGGCCTTATCGGCGGCCGCACGTTCTGGTCATTTTTCTCCGGTGCGAGCCCGGCGAAAGTACATGCAGTAAATGATTACCCGGCTGGGGCGTGCGTATGCCGGCCGGTTCCGAAGTTTGGTTGGACGTTGACGACGAGCCTGCATGGAGGAGGAAATTTCTTCGCGGAGGACGGAGCCCCCGCACGCAGGCCGCGTCACGTACGGATGGAGATTACTTAGGATGTTGACGAGCGAAACGACCAAGACGGATCCTGTTCAAGACGCGATCAGCTTGTTGCTGAGTCGTGCCAAAACCCGCAAATACAACTATCTAACCTGGGAAGAGTTGAACGAGACCCTGCCCGACGAGGCGATCAGCCCGGACAAGCTTGAGTTGGTCATGATCAGTCTTCAGGAAACCGGCACGGAGATGATCGACGAGGCGGAGGCGGACCGGCTCGGCATCCAGCGGGAGCGAGGGGTTCTGAAGCAGTTGGACCGCTTCACGGTTACCGGGACACCGGCCAAGAAACCGCCGATGCCCATCTATAAAGAAGATGATGAACTGAAGGACAAGCTGGAGGGTGAGGTTGTTGTCGACGACAGCGGATCGCGTCGTATTGACGACCCGGTGCGGATGTATCTGACCCAGATGGGCGAGATTCCGCTGCTGACCCGAGCCCAGGAAATCGCTCTGGCCAAGAAAATCGAGTTGACTCGGATGGCCTTCCGCCAACAGGTTCTGGAAAGTGATTATTGCATCACTCAGGCGGTGGACATTCTCCAGCAGGTGGCCGACGGTCGGCTCCCCTTCGATCGGACCATGAAGATTTCGACCTCCGAGGCGATGGCCAAGAACACGATCACCAAGCTTCTTCCTGAAAACCTCGCCACGGTGCGCAAGCTTATGGACCTCAACCAGGAGGATTATCTTAAACTTACAGCTACTCGTATGTCAGCCGCGGCCCGGCTGGCTCTCGTGCGTACCATGAACCAGCGCCGCCGCAAGATTGCCAAGCTGCTTGAGGAGCTTTCCCTGCGCACCAGTCGGATCATCCCCCTGATGCGTAAGCTCAAGTCCGTATGCCGCAAGATGCTTGATCTGAAAAAACGCCTTGAACGTGAGAAGAAGCTGGCCTCGGCCGTCCCGGACGATCTGGCCGCCATGGAGGACGAATACGCCGGCCTGGAATCGCTGGTGCTCGAGCCGGTCGATGCTCTGGTCAAGCGTCTGGATCGCATGGAGCGGGTTTTCGCCGAGTACGAGGACGCCAAGCGCAAGCTTTCCGGCGGCAACCTTCGCCTGGTGGTATCCATCGCCAAGAAATACCGTAATCGTGGTCTCAGTTTTTTGGACATCATCCAGGAAGGTAACACCGGGCTGATGCGGGCGGTCGATAAGTATGAATACCGCCGGGGCTACAAGTTCAGCACCTACGCCACGTGGTGGATTCGCCAGGCGATCACTCGGGCCATCGCCGACCATGCCCGCACGATCCGTATTCCCGTGCATATGATCGAGACGATGAGCCGCCTGCGTAACATTTCCAAGCAGTTGCTGCAGGAGATGGGCCGCGAGCCGACCATCGAGGAGATAGCCAAACGGGCCCGTATGCCGGTCAGCGAAGCCCGGCGAGTAATGAAAATCAGTCGCCACCCGATATCCCTTGATCGACCGGTTGGCGAAAGCGAGGATTCCTATTTCGGCGATTTCCTCGAGGACGACTCGGCCGACTGCCCGGTACAGTCCGCGGGCAACGAAATGCTCAAGGACCGCATCGAGGAAGTACTCAAGACGCTTACGTATCGCGAACGGGAAATCCTTAAGCTGCGTTACGGGATCGGGGACGGTTACACCTACACGCTGGAAGAGGTGGGTAAGATCTTCAAGGTTACCCGGGAGCGTGTGCGGCAAGTCGAGGCCAAAGCCATCCGCAAGTTGCAGCATCCGGTTCGCGCTCGCAAGCTGGAAGGCTTCCTCGAAACTAAGGGGATAGGCGACTACCAGCCGCAGGAGGAAATCGAGGCTGAGGCCGAGGCCGAGGTGTAAGCCCGTATCGAACTGGTCGGCTTATGCGATCCTCTGCCAAACTGTCGAACCCCTGACCGGATAATCGTAATCATCCGATCATGCGGTATGTGGCCATGCGTATCACTACGCGGGGGAGGGGGCTTGCGCGCCGGCCTCAATAAGTGTGTTGCGCAAGCGATCGGCTATCAGGTTATAGATGCCCGAATCGATGATCTCGACGCGTAGAAGCGCGGCCAATTCCCGGATATGTTCCTGACTATCAGCGAGGGCCTGGGCCAGCACGGAGGGTTCCAGATTAAGCTCGGCCATGATCGAGACACAATCCATAGTGATCGTATCGAGATTCTCGGGCTTCTCGCAAAGATGTTGCGCAATCCGATCGGCGGCTCCGACAAGCTGGGCCAGCAACGGGGCCTGGTTTTCCTGGATATCCCACGGATGCCAGCGTACGGCTTCGCACACGATCTCGGGCAACTGCCAATGTTCGAGGACCAAAGCCGAGGCCTGGCCGTGATGAATACCGATCTGTTCCATCTCCATCGTGGCCAGATTGGTTGGCCCACCGGGCCGGTATCGTTCCAGGATCGGATGATATTTTTCGTGGAGAACCTCGGCCAAAATCACTATGCCCATATCCGCCAGTAGCCCGGCGATAAACGCTTCGTCGCGGTGCCGGTTATCGAGAAACTCGGCCAGCCGTGCGGACAGGATGGCGGTGTTAATCGAACGTCGCCAGTAATAGGCCGTATCCAGCCCGGCGACATTCTTCCGGTCGATGCTGTCCACGATGTAGCGGCCCAGCACCAATGAGCGAACACGCTTGAGGCCCAGCAGAATAAGAGCATGTTGCAGCGAGGTGATTTGCCGGGTCACCCCGAACAACGGGGAGTTGGCCAGGCGCAGGATGTCGCTGGTGGACCCGGGGTCGGTAGAAAAGATCTCGACGACCTCGTGAAAATCGAAATCGGGTTGTTGGACAATTTCCAGGAATCGGACGGCTACCTGGGGCATGGATGGCATGGCTGTCGTGCGTTTGAGCAGATCAATAACGATATTGTCCATGGCAGAATCCCTGTGTTGGTGTTAGTCCGCCGGGATATCCCATATGGGAGCGTTACCGGCCGGTTGCGATCTGTCAATCGCACCAAGGTTGCATCGACCGGCGACAGGTAAGGCCTTAGCTTGTGTCGGACAAGAAAGGGCGAAACGCCGGTTACGTCCGATAGTTTGCTTCTGCCTGAGCCGTTTTCCGTCCGGGGAAGGGCGCGTGCGATCCCTATCGCTGTAATGGCTCGGCAGGGGGGCCGGCCATGATCGCCTGGTTTGGTTGCCTGGTCGGGTGACAGGTTGCCAAGATCGCCGCGGCATAGACGGATTGCGGTCGCGATGTTTGACCTGACTGGTTATATTCCGGGGCTTGCATCGTGTTTTGACCCCCCTTGCCTTTCTGCCTACGGCGGGTATGATGAACGATCATCGGGGCGTAGCTCAGCCTGGCTAGAGCGCTTGGTTCGGGACCAAGAGGTCGGAGGTTCAAATCCTCTCGCCCCGACTTTTCGGCCACAGGCCGAAAATCGAGCAGGGGAATGAGGCAGCGCCGCCGATAGCGCCACGGTGCGATTTGCGGCTGGGCCGTTCACCTGCGGTTTTCTGCTCACCTGTTCTTCTGTTCAAGTCGTTGGGATAACCGCATGGCCTTCATGTTCGAGAACTATCCGGTCTATCACTAAGCCGTCGATCCGGCCGATCAGGTTGCGGGTCTGACGCAGTTCTTCCCTCGTGGATACTATTTCCTTGTCGATCAACTGAATCGTGCAGCCCTGTCGGTCGCCGCAAATCTGGCCGAAGTGACGGCAGGCTCACCAATGTCGATCGGAACAACCTCGTCAACATCGTTCGCGGCTCGGTGCAGGAATGCGTATCGTTGCTTGAGATGGCGAAGCGGCGTGGATGCCTCGACGCAGGGCGGCAGGCTGACCTCCACGTAGCCCTTGAGGAAATCGCCAAGATGCTCTTCGGCTTTTCAAAGGCGTGGATAGGGTGGCCAGGCTGAACTTTTCTCCGGATCAGAGCGGGCATATCGCCTTGTCTGGATCCTATGCCGTGGGTATGCTGATCACGTATGGCCTGTGGGCGGTCCATGGGTTCCGGTGCATGAGCTGGCCAGTCGGGAGCCGAGGAATAATTCAGGGACGGCATTAGTGTCCGATCGCCCTGCCCACTGATTTGTCTATCCAGGGGCGACGCGGCTGTCCTTCGTGTATCCAATTCCCATCGGGACTAATCAGGTAGTTATCGTACATCGTCCAACGAGAGGATCGAGCATGAAACGCAAATATGTGATCGGTATCGACTATGGGACCGACTCAGCCCGAGCGCTGGTCGTGGACTGCGCCAATGGGAAGGAGATATCCTCCGCCGTACACAACTACGGACGCTGGGCCCAGGGGAAATATTGCAAGCCTGCGGACAACATCTTCCGTCAGCACCCGCAGGACTATATCGAGGCCTTACAGAGTTCGGTCAAGAACGCGCTGAAGAAGGCCGGGGCGGCGGTCTCCGCGAACATTGTCGGGATCGCGGTTGATACCACCGGTTCCACGCCGGTGGCGGTAGACGCGAATGGGACTCCGCTGGCCCTGCACGGGGAATTCCGGGAGGATCCCGATGCGATGTTCATTCTCTGGAAGGACCACAGCTCGATATCCGAGGCGGAGGAGATCAACGCGCTGGCACATTCGGGTCGATTTGAGGATTTCACGAAATATAGCGGCGGGACATACTCCTCGGAATGGTTCTGGGCGAAAATACTGCATACGATCAGAAAGAACCGCAAAGTCGCCAGGGCCGCGGTATCCTGGATGGAGCACTGCGATTGGATCCCCGCCCTGCTCACCGGCAACAAGGATCTCTTGACCATCAAGCGCAGCCGTTGTGCCGCCGGTCATAAGGCGATGTGGCATAGGGCCTTCGGGGGGTTGCCCCACGAGGCGTTTCTCAAGGCGCTCGATCCCCGCCTTGCGTCACTTAGAGGACGGCTGTTCCAGGATACGTATTGCTCCGATCAATCCGCAGGCTTGCTTTCGGGCGAGTGGGCCGCGAAGCTCGGCATACGCAGCCAGCACGTGGTCGTGGCGGTCGGGGCATTCGACGCCCACATGGGGGCGGTAGGCGGGCTGATCAAGCCCGGGGCCCTGATGAAGATTGTCGGAACCTCCACGTGCGATATGATGGTCGCCCCCACCCAAAAGAAAGAGAAGTTTATCAAGGGCATCTGCGGACAAGTAGACGGCTCGATCATCCCGGGGATGCTCGGCCTGGAGGCCGGGCAGTCCGCATTCGGGGACTTTTATGCCTGGTTCAGATCAATCCTGCTCTGGCCACTCTTGAAATCAGGGACGAAAACCGCCAAATGCGCGGAGGATTTGAAACATAAGATCATCCCGCTGCTTTCCACCGCTGCGGCCAAGATACGCCCCGATGACGATGTGCCCATCTTTACCGACTGGATCAACGGGCGAAGGACTCCATTCGCCGACCAGTCGCTGAAATCTTCAGTTATCGGCTTGGATATGGGAACGGACGCAGCCCACATATTCCGTGGGATAGTCGAGGCAACCGCATTCGGTTCACGCTGTATCCGGGAATGTTTCCAAACGCAGGGTGTGGAGACGAAGGAAATCATAGCACTCGGCGGAATCGCCAAGAAATCGCCGTTCGTGATGCAAACACTCGCTGATGTCATGGGGATGCCGGTAAAGGTGGTCAAATCCGAGCAGGCCTGTGCCCTCGGGGCCGCGATGTTCGCCGCCGTCGCCTGCGGGGCGCACCGCAACGTGCGGGCCGCCCAGGATGCCATGGGCGGCGGTTTCGAGAAGACCTACCGGCCGGCCAAGGCGCTATTCAAAGTATACTCCGCGCGATATAAAAAATACCTCCAGTTGGCGGGCGCTACCGAGAAGGAGCTCAAGCATTGAAAAGGTATGCACGGATTAGAGAAGATGCTTATCTCGCCAACATGGAGATAGCCGCGAAGGGGCTGGCCGTCTACACCTTCGGTAACGCAAGCGCTTTCGACGAGCGAGAAGGCGTCTTCGCGATCAAGCCAAGCGGAGTGGATTACGACAAGCTCACGCCTTCCGATATGGTCATAGTTGACCTGGAAAACCGTGTGATCCACGGGCGTTTGCGTCCTTCCTCGGACACTAAAACCCATTCGAGGCTATATCGCTCCTTTACGGGAATAGGAGGCGTCTGCCATACACACTCAACTTATGCCACGGCCTGGGCTCAGGCCGGGAAAAGCATCCCTACTCTCGGCACGACGCACGCGGACCATCTCCCCTGCCCGGTGCCCTGCACGGAGGAGATGACCCCGAAAATGATCAATGCCGACTACGAGGATATGACCGGGTTGATCGTGGTCGAAACATTCAAAAAACTGAAAATTGAGGCCGCCCATGTTCCGATGGCCCTGGTCGCCTCGCACGGCCCGTTCACCTGGGGAAACAGCGCGGCCAAGGCGGTCTATAACGCGGTCATTCTCGAAGAGCTTGCGAAAATGGCTTTCATTACATTGCAGGTTAATCCCCGGACCGCTCCGATATCCAGGGCTCTGCTCGACAAGCATTTTCAACGTAAGCACGGAGCCCAGGCATACTATGGACAAGAGGACAAGCCCCGGGGTCCGGGCCGCGGCAGGGCGGGCGCGGGGGAGAAGCGGACTGCTCGGAGGCAGGGTACTAGTCGTTAAGGGCCGTTCGTATCGTCTGGATCCGCCGTCGGGACGGACGGTTTATCACCGCTGGGATATAAACTGGAAATAACCTTTGGAGAAATAGATCATGCAGAACATTCCCTCGATCAAACTCGGAATCGTGGCGGTTAGCCGGGACTGTTTTCCGTTGAGCCTTTCGCAACAGAGGAAGACAAATGTGCTGGGCGAATGCCGAAAGGCGGGAATCGAGATTGTTGATGTTCCAGTGATGGTCGAGAACGAGTCCGACGCGATCAAGGCTTTGGAATATGTTCGCGAGCACAAGATCAACGCTCTTGTACTGTTTCTCGGAAACTTTGGTCCTGAAACGCCCACTACCCTTCTGGCGCAGAAGTTCGGCGGGACGGTCATGTTGGTCGCGGCGGCGGAGGAGAGTACCGGTTCTCTCGCTACCGGGCGCGGTGACGCCTACTGTGGCATGCTCAATGCTTCATACAGCGTGGGTTTGCGTAAGCTGATGGTGCACATCCCCGAATATCCGGTAGGGTCTCCGGCGGAAATCGCGACCATGATAGGGGAGTTCGTGCCGGTAGCCCGTGTCAGGCTGGCCCTCTCGAAGCTCAAGATATTTTCGTTCGGACCGCGTCCACAGGATTTTCTCGCCTGTAACGCTCCGATCAAGCCGTTATACGATCTCGGCGTGGAGATCATGGAGAACAGCGAACTGGATCTCTACGATGTTTATCTCGAATCGAAGAGCGACAAAAATATTGATTCCATCGCCAAGAACATGGCGCAGGAGCTTGGTGCCGGCAACAGCTATCCGGACCTGCTCCGCAAGCTTGGCCAGTTCGAGGCCGCGCTGCTCGGCTTCATGGAGAAGAATCTGGGGGCATCAGAATACGGTATATTCGCTAACAAATGCTGGCCTTCGTTCGAAAAGTATTTTGAGTTCGTGCCCTGCTACGTCAATTCGCGACTGGCGGCCAGGGGGATCCCGGTGGCTTGCGAGGTGGATATTTACGGGGCGCTCAGCGAATACATCGCGGTCTGTGCCACCGAAAAGCCCGCGACCCTGCTCGATATCAACAACTCGGTTCCAACGGATATGTACGAGCGGAACAAAGCGAAGGCGGGCGGATATCGACTAAACGACCTATTCATGGGTTTTCACTGTGGTAACACCCCTTCGGAATGCCTCTGTGAATGCAGTATGAAATACCAGTATATAATGCACTCGCTCATGGAACCGGGTCAAGAACCGAACATTACGCGGGGGACGCTCGAGGGACGGATACGTCCGGGTGAGGTCACCGTGTTTCGGCTGCAGTCCACCGCCGACGCCGAGCTCAAGGCCTACATTGCCGAAGGTGAGGTACTCGATATCGAGCCATGCACCTTCGGCGGGATCGGGGTGATTGCGGTTAAGGAGATGGCTCGCTTCTATCGGCATGTACTCATACAGCAAAGATTTCCGCATCATAGCGCTATAGCCTTCCGGCATGCCGGTAAGACGCTCTATGATGCGCTAAAAATGCTCGGCGTATGCCCCGAAAGAATTTTCCACAATCAGTCGGCGGGTCAGAGATACCCGCAAGAAAACCCGTTTTAACACCTGCGGCGGATGCGCTCAGGCGATGCTGTCGCGACAGAAACCGCAAATGGGTCTGATCTGCGATATGGTTGAGGCAGAGGAAAGCATGCCGATCGGGTCCGTTGAAGTTTTGTCTCGACTACGGGGCGCCGATCGGGCGGTGAATGCGTATTATCCGTCAAGCCGGGGTTTCATAGCCTCCCAAAAGGAGGGAATCAGCCAGGAGGGCCGAGGTGGTGGGTAACTGCTCTGGTCGGCTGATGATTATTGGCCCGGTTTTCGCCTGCCCACCAATTTGCATCCACCACAGTTAGGCTGATCAGTTTACAATATTGCTGGCCGGCTATTGATCGGACAGTTAAGACTACTTATACTCTTCAGTTGTTTACGAATGTACCAAAATAATCCCTTCTTCGGAGCGTATGGTATGAAATGCAAATCGTGGGCCAAGCTAGGCGTCGCACTGGCCGGGGTACTATTTCTGACTGGTGGTTGTGGAATGCTGGGTGGAGCCGGCAGCATCATGTCGATTGTATCCATGGCCCTGCAATTCCTGCCCCTCTTGTTGGGAACCGGCGGCGGAGGAATCGGGCTGTAATCGCCATAAGTGCGACCATAACGGCCAATACAGGCACGTCGTATCGATTATTCAAGGCCAACAACAAGGTTGCCGTTCAGATCGGCAGCTTATGTGGACGTTGCGCGTAAAAACACGCAATCATCGTACAAGCAATTGCTTTGGTGTTACGCCTTTTCGTCTGGACATAATTGGCCGGAACACCCAGCGTTGGCTTATGCGTTCATTACGTGCGGGGATTTCCGATGGGTAACAGGTAAAGTACCTCCGTCCCCGACGGAAACTTCAGTACCTCGGCCACTTGTGCATCTTCGAACGCCCCCACGGGTACGCCGGCCAAGCCCAGGGCAGTGGCTTGGAGCAGGATATTCTGGGCGACGTGGCCAGCCTCGATCAGGCAGTAGCGCATGGAGCGCTGGCCGTATCTTTGGGCAAGCTTCTGGGGTACGGCGGCGATAACCAGGCAAACCGGTGCTTCGCTGAGTACCTCCTGGTTCAGAGCTGCTCGACGTAGTGCTGGACGCATGTCGCCCGCCAGATGCCTCCGCAATCCGTGTGGATCCGGCTGATACTGATCGACTCCCTCGGCGGTAACCACATAAATATCAATCGGGTATAAAGCCCCGGCCGAAGGCGAGGCCCGCAAACCTCGCCGCGGTTCGGTAATACCTTGGCCAGCCCAGCATAATCTGCCGACCTGTTCGATACTCAATGGTGCATCCGTGAACTTTCGCACCGAACGTCGTTGAGCGATGGCTTCCTCCAGCGACATCGTCCCCTTCATCGCCGCCGGAGGCAAGGCAACGAGACTTGCCGTGTTTCCGTCCTCGCAAACTCCGGAAGTACTGACCATAATAGCTATGGCGGCCGCAGTCGTACCCACTAATACCTTGTGTTTCATCGTTCAGTCCTCCATGGCGGGAATTCACATTGCATCTGCCCGATACATTGTTTACACGGACCACTATGCCGGATGAGGCCATTCTATCTTTAGCGAAGGTGCCGAGCGAGCCAAGGGCGGCCGCGCCACGATTGCCGGGCGGCTCGCGAATGTTGTTTGCCCGGGTGTTGCCGAGAATCTGGCAAGCTAATGAAAACAGATTATAATCAGAACGCACGGGATGCCGGGCACATTGTCGTGATGTTCGATACATTTCCAGATCAAACCGCCCCGGCAACCAACAACTCAACATATCGAAAGGCAGGTTGGACATTATGGCCGAGTCAACAAAGAAAACGGGATGGGTCGGCAGGATCATCGGGTTGCTCATGGTGGTCGCCGCAGTCGTGGCGGTATGGTTCTATGAACCGAAAGCCGAAGCCCCGGTGGAAGCGTCGATCATCCGGCCGGTCAAAACGGTTGTCATAAAAGACGCCCTGGTGTTCTCCGGGCGCAGGTATCCTGGCAAGGTCCGGGCTGCGGAGGACGTCAAGCTGGCGTTCCAGGTCTCCGGGCAATTGATCGAGCTTCCAATCAAACGCGGCCAGGATGTTGAGAAAGGGGCGTTGCTGGCCCGCCTCGATCCGCGAGATTTCAGCCATACGCTGGACGCGAAGAAGGGTGTATTGGCCAACGCGAAATTCAATCTCGACAAGGTCAAGGAGCTCCGAGAGGTCAATGCGGCCACCCCGGACGAACTGTCCAGCGCCCAGGCCGCCCTGGACGTGGCCGAGGCGGAGATGAAGATCGCCGCCAAGGCCCTCAAGGATACCACCCTGCGGGCACCTTTTACCGGCATCGTGGCCGACATTTCCGTGGAGAACTTCGAGAACATCCGGGCAGAGCAGCCGATTTTAAGCCTGCAGGATATTTCCAACGTGGAGATCGAGATCAATGTGCCGGAGGAAAGGATTTTCCGTTCCAAGGGAGCGGCGGATAATTTGCGTTTTTCGGCTTCCTTCGATTATCTGCCCGACCGGCATTTCGAGGTTCATATCAAGGAATATGTCACGCAAGCGGACCCGGCCACCCAGACGTATGCGATTCGCTTCACCATGCCACGACCGGAGGAGCCGGTGATCCTGCCGGGGATGACCGCGACCATCCAGGAATATCTCAAGGACACGGGCGAAAGCAAGGAGGCCCTTTTTAGCGTGCCGGTCGAGGTCGTCCCCGTGGATGATGCGGGGCGGTATTTCGTGTGGAAACTGGCCCCGGGCCAAGGGGCGGTCTGGACCGTACATAAGGTCGAGGTCAAGGTCGGGGAAATGCTGGGGGACCAGATCATCATCCTCGAAGGCGTCGAATCCGGCGATCGCATCGCGGCCGCGGGGGTCCACCTGCTCCAGGACGGCCAGCAGGTCACGCTGCTGGAAGACCGGAAGGGAGGCATAGCGCTATGAACATCGCGGAAGCCTCCATACGTTATAAAACCATTACTCTGGTCATGACCTTCATGATCATCGGGGGCGGGCTCCTCGCTTACGATAAGCTGGGGCGTCTGGAAGATCCCGAATTCACGATCAAGAACGCCCAGATCTTCACCCAGTATCCCGGGGCCACGGCCTGGGAGGTGGCCGAGGAGGTCACCGACGCGATCGAGACGGCCGTCCAGCAGCTCGGTCAACTCAAGCTGGTGACCAGTATGTCCGAGCCGGGCCTCTCCACCATCCTGGTTGAAATGAAGGACAAGTACGACCGACATTCCCTTCCGCAAGTATGGGACGAATTGCGCCGCAAGGTCCACGACGTGCAATCCAAACTGCCCCCCGGAACCTCGACCTCCATCGTCAATGATGATTTTGGGGACGTTTACGGCGTATTCTACGCGGTTTACGGTGACGGGTTTTCCTATGCGGAATTGAAGACCTACGTGGACGTACTCCGTCGCGAGTTGCTCTTGTGCGACGACGTGGGCAAGGTCGCCGTCTACGGAGATCAACCGGAGGCGGTTTACGTCGAGATTTCCCGGGCCCGGATAACCCAACTTGGCCTTTCTCCGAACGCGATTTACCAGTCTCTGTCCGGCCAGAATCTGGTGGCCTCGGCCGGACGGGTCCAGGTCGGCGATCAGTACATCCGCATCCAACCGACAGGGGAGTTCACCTCCGTCGAGGACATCGCCGACCTGCTGATCAAGCAGGACGATGCGACCGCGAGCAAACTCTATTTAAAAGACATCGCCACGATTCGGCGCGGCTACGTCGATCCGCCTCAAACACTCATGCGGTACAACGGGCGGACGGCCATCGGGCTGGGTATTTCGACGGTGCTGGGAGGCAACGTGCTGACCATGGGCCGGTCGGTCGAACAAAGATTGCGCGAGCTCGAGTCGGAAACGCCGATCGGGATGGAGATCGGAGTGATCGCGCATCAGGCGACCGCAGTGGATACGGCGGTCAACAGCTTCATGGTCAGTCTGGTCGAGGCCCTGGCCATCGTGATCGGCGTACTCATGCTGGCCATGGGCCTGCGCAGCGGCGTGCTGATCGGGGTGATTCTCCTGCTGACCGTTATGGCCACCTTTATTCTCATGCTCCTCGCGGGAGTCATGCTCGAACGGATCAGCCTGGGGGCCCTGATTATCGCCCTCGGCATGCTGGTCGATAACGCCATCGTGGTGGTCGAGGGGATTCTGGTGAACATCCAGCGGGGCATGGACCGCCTGCAGGCCGCCGGCCGGATCGTCCAGCAAACCATGTGGCCGCTGTTCGGGGCCACCCTGGTGGCGGTGCTGGCGTTCGCGGCCATCGGGGCCTCTCAGGACAGCACCGGCGAGTACTGCCGCTCGCTTTTTCTGGTCATCTTGTTTTCCCTTATGATGAGTTGGGTGCTGGCGATTACGGTCACTCCCCTGCTGGGGTTCATGTTCATCAAGGCCAAAAGCTCCGATGCGGGTCGAGACCCCTACGGCGGCATCTTCTTTCGCGGGTACAAAGCGTTTCTGACCGGTTGCCTGCGTTTTCGGTGGGTGACGGTCGGCATCCTCGTGGCCCT
>JAAYCU010000011.1 GCA_012729595.1 Phycisphaerales bacterium | reverse complement strand
CGCGATGATGTCCGCTATCCTGGCGATTCATGATGATCACTATCCCCAAGCCCTTGCTCGACCGGCCGCTTGATACCGGATAACATGCGCGCAAAACGCAGAGAAGTTTCGGTGTAAGGGCCTAAACAGACCCGAGACAAAAGTCGCGAGTATCACCAGTGGATGAAAGAACTCGGGCGAGTCGTACCCTTGCATTATCAAGAGCCGTTTCGGCGTGGATATACGCCGCAACGATGGGAGCCGACAGCGGACGACTTCGCCCTGGACTTGCACCAGTCGATCGCAGGAGGAGCGGCGGGGTGGTGTTTTCATAATGGTGACCAACGGGATCAAGCCAACCGTGAACCTCGACGGTCCTTCGATATGAGCCACCGGCGACTCTTCGAACAGTTGGACCAAGAAGAGCGAAAGTTTGTCGACAACGTGCGGAACATCATTAGCCGTTTGCAGACCATCATTGAAACTGATTCTGGAGGATATCCTGATAATGAGCAATCGCCCCCAAGATCGTGATGGGGAAATATCAACGCGGTTTTCGCGGGGCTCGGCATTGTCCAACGACTGGTGTCGGCCTGCAAGGAGTGCTTCTCCAGCATGGTCAGGCTTGATGTCTTGTAGCCCTCCCCCGAAACAATTACACAGGTGAACGGGCTTGGTTATAACGATAGCGACGATTACGATTTGGCTAGAGATGTGATCAAGGATTTTCGTCTCCGAACGCACTCGCCCCACCGGGGCCATGCCGCCGCCCCCTCTTGGAATCAAATTTCCTGTCATTTGTTATGTCATTTTGTTCTTGTTATTTCTTAACATAAGTCGATGCTATGCTACATCCGAACGAGTTGCGTTGCCTGACGGCTCATTCTTTCAGTTCTGGGATGACCAGACGCAGTATCGGATGAGCTACCATGTGGCGAAGAAGCATCCGCTGGCCTCGGACGCCAATCCGGGAACCTCGGACAAGCCGTGGAAGACGATCGGTCGGGCTGCGGAAATGCTTCAGCCCGGTGAAAAGGTTATTGTGCATGAGGGACGCTACCGCGAGCAGGTGATGCCCCGTCGCGGCGGAAATGGCCCGGATAGCATGATCGCCTACGAGGCTGCCCCCGGCGAGGAGGTGATCATTAGCGGAGCCGAGGCGTGGGTTCCCCGATGCCTGCCCAGCGCCGGCTGGCACACCGGGAACGCCGGGATCTGGATGGCGGATCTCCCTGGGGAGCTGTTCGGCGGCTACAATCCGTTTCTCGCCAGAAACATCTACGAGGAGGTCGTCAGCTACTCCAATTTTGCTGAAATGGCACGCTATATGCTTCATCGCGGTGCCGTCTTCGTCGATGGCCTTCCGCTAAAGCAGGTCTACCGTTTTGCTGAACTAACCGGCCAGGATGGCGCCTTTTGGGTGGAGGAGCCGGGGTTGCGGCTGCACTTCCGTCTTCCCGGACGATGCGGATCCCACGCAGGCGGCCTTCGAGATTACCGTTCGATCGCAGGTCTTCGCCCCACGCGATTACGGGCTGGGGTACATCCGCGTCAGCGGCTTCACCTTCGAGCGCGCGGCCGATTGCCTACCCGTGCCCCAGCGTGCCATGGTCAGCACGCATCGCGGCCACCACTGGATCATAGAGAACAACCATATTCGGTGGGCTAACGCATGCGGCTTGGACGTTGGCAACCAGGACTGGAAGGCCCCGAGACCGTCGCCGCCCTTCGGTCGACACATCATCCGCAACAACACCATCAGCGATTGTGGCGTTTGCGGCATCTGTGGATGCTGCAGTGTGGACGACACGCTGGTCGAAGGCAATCTGATCGAACGCATCGGCGGATTGGATGTCGAAGGGATGTGCGAAACGGCCGGACTCAAGATCCATGGGGCGAAGCGCGTATTGATTCGGAACAACGTTTTCCGGCATCACACTGCCGCAGGCAGCGTCTGGCTGGACTACCTCAACGAGAACTGCCGCATCACCGGCAACCTCTTTCACTCAATCAGCACCTCGCTGGGGGCGGTCTATCTGGAAGCCTGCCGGCAGGCCAACCTTGTCGATCACAACCTCTTCCTGAACATCGAGGGGTTCGCTGTGTCTATGAACGACCGGCAACCGGGGAGACAAGTGGGCGGGAGCCCAATCGAACCCCAGGGGCATCGCGTGCTCAACAACGTGTTCGCCGACTGCCGGCAGCCGATCTTTCTCGCCAAAAGCGAGGGCAGTGCGAGCGATGGCAACCTGTTTGATGCCGGTCAGGGCAATGCTGTTTTTGGAATCCAGTATCCTGAGCCGAATACGACGCCCCATTATGCGGAGTGGCAGAAGACCTTGGGCCTGGACGCACATTCATCAGCGGTGCTGATGGAGGCGTCCTTCGATCCGGCAACGATGATGTTGCGCTTCACTTGCCATGCGATCCAGGCGACCAGCCTCGCAGTGCCCGAATTTGGTGAGGCAACGGATGCGACCGTTTGCCCGGGGCCATTCGATCGGGCAGAGTGCAGGCGGCTTGGCGAAGGGCAGACTGTAACGCTGTCCTGGCCGGCACCGACAGCAGCGAGGTAGACCTATACTTGTTTTACCCAAATGAGTGGCGCGGAAGCCAGTGAAGTAGCTTATCATTAAGTCAGACGAATAACATGTTGTCGAAGATGAGCGAAGAATTCATTTTCATCCTTGATACTTCGCCAGATCAGGCCCCAAGACCCGTAGCGACGGAGGCGGCATAGTTTTCGGTATGGGTGATCGAAATAAGGATTTCGGTGATGCCATGTTGCTCGGCAATTCTCTGGCACTCGCCGGTTAGTTTTACGAAGGGCCGTCCATAGTCATCATTCAGGATTTCCATGTCCTGCCAGGCGATGCGGCCGCGCCAGCCCGTACCCAGAACCTTGAGAATCGCCTCCTTGGCCGCGAAACGGCCAGCCAACCGGGGGACGGCGTCTCGATGGCGCCGCACATAAGCCAGTTCCGCCTCGGTCAGCAGCCGTTCCGTGAATCTATCCCCATGCCGCTGCCATATCTCGCGGATGCGTTGACATTCGATCAGATCAATACCTTGGCCAATTATTTTCATGACGGTGGAAAGGGTAACCGTCGAGGGGCGGTCAAGGCAAGAGGCCCTCTCGATTTTCCATGGGTATCCGGGTATACAGGGTACTTTTGAGGAGTGCGATGAAGGCGGAAGCTTTGCTGAGAGAATTAACCGACGCCCAGCGCCAGGCCGTCACCCACGGCGACGGCCCCCTACTGGTCTTGGCCGGTCCGGGCAGCGGGAAAACGCGGGTCATCACCCATCGAGCAGCCTACCTCGCTAAAACGGTGACCGAACCGTGGCACATCCTGGCCATCACCTTTACCAATAAGGCCGCCAACGAAATGGCCGAACGGGTGATCCAGTTGCAGATCGGCCGGGGGATGACCTGCTGCACTTTCCACTCTTTTTGCGCCCGGCTCCTGCGGGCCTATGCCGAACGGGCAGGGGTGCGCCCCAATTTCTCGATTTACGACACGTCCGATCAGACCTCGGCCATGAAAGAGGCCATCCGGCGGTGCGATCTGTCCACGGATAACTTTCCGCCGGGCCGGGCCCTGGCTACCATCAGCCGGGCGAAAAATGACATGATTCTTCCCGAGCAGTTCGCGGCCACGGTGAAAGACTGGCAGAAAAAACGGCTGGCGACCCTGTACGAAGAGTACAATCAAGTCCTGATCGAGCAAAATGCCCTGGATTTCGACGACCTGCTGGTGAAGACCGCTCTGCTGCTGGGCAACGATCCCGAGGTGCGCGACGAACTGGCCGAGCGTTATCGATATATCCTGGTCGATGAATATCAGGACACTAATCATGCCCAATACCTGATTGCCCGGGGGCTGGGGCTTAAGTATGAAAATCTGTGCGTGACCGGCGACCCCGACCAGTCGATTTACGGCTGGCGCGGAGCGAACCTGAACAATATCCTGCAATTCGAGGAGGATTTCCCCAACGCGGTCGTGGTCCGGCTGGAGCAGAACTATCGCTCGACGCCGCAGATTCTGGCCGCCGCCGATGCGGTCATCACCCATAACCGCAAGCGAAAAAAGAAGACCCTGTTCACCCATAACCCTGATGGATCATCCATCCGGGTGGTCGAATGCGAGGACAACCAATCCGAGGGCGAATACATCGCCCGGCAGATTCGCGAACACGTGGAACAGGGCGGAATTTATGGCGACGTGGCCGTCTTCTATCGAGTCAACGCCATGTCGCGGAGTATCGAGAACGCCCTGCGCAGCGCCCATATCCCCTACCAGATCGCCCGCGGCGTGGAGTTTTACAATCGCAAGGAAATTCGGGATATTCTGGCCTACGCCCGGGTGACGGCCAACCCGCTCGATCGGATCTCGCTGCAACGGATCATCAACACCCCGGCGCGGGGGATCGGTAAGACCACCGTGGACCGTCTGTTTACCCACGCCGAGGCTGCCGGTAAAACGCCCTTGGAAGCGATCTCCGATCTGGACAAAATCACCGGTATCACCCGAGCGGCGGGCGCCTTGCGGAGCTTCGCCCAGATGATGATCGACCTAGCCACCACCGCCCGAAAAGGCACGGTACAGGATGTCGTCGAATTCATCGTGCAACGCAGCGGCCTGCTGGCCATGTGGAGCGGCGCGCATGACGACGATGCCATCGACAACGCCAACGAACTGATCAATGCCGCCGCCGAGTACGACCGCCAGCAGAGTGAAGGGAGCGGATCGCTGGAGGAATGGTTGCAGCAGATCAGCTTGGTCAGCGACGTGGATGCAATTGACGAGCAGACGGGGGCGGTGACGCTCATGACCCTCCATGCGGCCAAGGGGCTGGAATTCGATACCGTCTTCCTCACCGGGGTCGAGGACGGCCTGCTCCCCCACCAGCGGAGCCAGGAAAATGACGCGGAAATCGAGGAGGAGCGGCGACTGTTCTTCGTCGGCATGACTCGGGCCAAGCGGAGCCTGACCATTACGTCCACCCGCTGGCGGGATTTCCGGGGGATGAGCAACCGCACCAGCCCCTCACCCTTTTTGTACGAACTACCGGATGAAGGCGTAGAGCGGATAACCGTCGATGCCGAGGACGAATTTGACTATGATGATAAGGACGAGGATGATCTGTCGGCAAAGGCGGAGGATTATCTGAGCTGGCGGCGCGGCCAGTTGGTCCGTCATCCGTCTTTCGGTGTTGGTCGGCTGCTGTGGATCAAGCCACAAGGGCGGCGGACGCACGCGGGCGTACACTTCGCGGCCTATGGCGAAAAAACACTGGTTCTCGAATACGCCCATCTGGAACCGATCGAAAACGACGAATGGGAGTAACCTGTATGAACGAAGTATCTTTGCAGTTGGACACACGCTACGTGCGGGATGAGCGGTTGGGCGATCACGGCCTGACCGAGGAACAGATCGGACAATTGACCCCGCGCACCGCTGAAATCCTTCAGGAGATCGCCACCGAGCGAAAACAGGGGCAGCACCGCTTTCGCGACCTGCCCCACGAAAAACCGCAATTGGACGAAATCAAACAGATCGTCGAGGACTATCGCGATTCGACGGATAATCTCATCGTGCTGGGTATCGGCGGGTCGGCCCTGGGCAACATCGCTGTGCAGAGTGCCTTGAACCCGTTGACCTACAATCTGCTGCCGAACCACCAGCGGCGCGGGCCGCGACTGTTTGTCCTGGATAACGTCGATCCGGTGTATTTCGAGGCGGTCATGCAACTGGTCGAGGATCAGTGGGACCGGACGCTGGTCAATGTCATCAGCAAATCGGGTGAAACGGCGGAGACCTCCGCCCAGTTTCTGATCGTCCGCGATCGGTTGATCAAGGCCCTGGACGAGGAGGAAGCCCGCAAACGATTCGTAGTCACCACCGACGCGAGCAAGGGTACCATGCGGGAGATCGTCGACCGGGAGGGTTATCGTTCGCTTACCGTACCGGAGGGCGTCGGCGGACGGTTCAGCGTATTGTCGCCGGTCGGCCTGCTGTCCGCGGCATTTTGCGGGATTGACCTGGACACCCTGCTGGCCGGGGCCGCAGCCATGGACGAGGCGGTCAGCAACCCCGACCCGCAGGCCAACCCCGCCGCCACATTGGCCATGATCCATCATCTGTACATGCAACGAAGCAAGCGGATTCATGTGATGATGCCCTACAGTCAGCAGCTTCGCGACATGGCCGATTGGTACCGACAAATCTGGGCGGAGAGTCTGGGCAAAATACGGCCGGCGGACAAGGTGTGCGTGGGCCCCACGCCGATCAAGGCCCTCGGGGCAACCGATCAGCATTCGCAGGTCCAGCTTTACCGCGAAGGGCCGAACGACAAGGTATTTACCTTCCTGGAAGTGAACGAATTCGATTGCGATACCATTATTCCCATGGCCTTCGAGGGCGTGGAAGCGATGGAATATCTCGGCCGTAGCGACGAGGGCACGCTCGGCGGGCTGCTCAGCGCGGAAAAACGGGCCACCGAGCTGGCCTTGCTTGCCAGCCAACGCCCCTCGCTGACCATCCGCTTCCCGCAGATCAACGAGCGATCCGTCGGGGAATTCATTTATCTCTACGAATCGGTCATTCCCATTATGGGCAAGCTGATGGCCATCAACCCGTACGATCAACCCGCGGTGGAACTGGGCAAGCTGCTGACGTTCCATTTCATGGGCAGAAAGGGATTTGAGAAATCGCCGATGGAGGGGTAGTTTAACCACGAAGGCACGGAGACACGGAGGAAACCTTTGATTGTTGGGGATATTTTCGGCATGAGGAGCATTCCACCTGGAGTCGTAAGCATTCATTACCAGACTTACTCATTTTTTTCCGTGCCTCGGTGCCTCCGTGGTGATATTGCTTGGGAGCAGTCATGCGACATGCGGTAATCATGGCCGGCGGGAGCGGGACGCGGCTCTGGCCTTTGAGCCGACGCAAGCATCCCAAGCAGTTGTTGCGCGTTTTCGAAGGTAAATCGCTGTTGCGGCGGTCGATGGAACGACTGCTTGGACTGCTGGCCCCGGGGCAGATTTACGTCATAACCGGCCAGGACCACCTGCCCATGATCGCCGAGGAACTGCCTGAGTTGCCGGCTGAAAACCTGATCGGCGAGCCGTGCCCGCGGGATACGGCCAACGCGGTCGGGCTGGCCGCCCATTTACTGGCCCTCCGCGACCCCGAAGGGACCATGGCCGTCTTCACCGCCGACCATATCATAACCCCCGTTGAGATGTTTCAGGACACCGTGCGCCGCGGCTTCGAGGCGGCGGAGAAATACAGCGATGCATTGATCACCTTCGGCATCAAGCCGACCGAGCCACATACCGGATATGGATACATCCACCGGGGTGAAAAACTGGCGGACAATGTTTACGAAGTACGGCAATTCAAGGAAAAACCGGATATCGAAACCGCCGGGCGATACCTCCACAGCGGGGAATACTACTGGAACAGCGGCATGTTCGTATGGCGTATCTCGACGGTCCTCGACCAACTGGCCCGCCACCAGCCGGAATTGAATGCGGGATTACACGAAGTGGCCGCCGACTTCGCGGACCCGGCAAAAAGTGAGGCGGTCTTCGAGCGTTTCAGCCGGCAGCGTAAGATATCCGTGGACTACGCCCTTATGGAAAAAGCCGACCGGGTGGCCGTCGTGGAGATGCCCTGCCACTGGCTGGATGTCGGATCGTGGACTTCGCTGACCGAGATTATCATGCCGGACAAAGGCGGCAATACGCTGGCCGCCCCGAACGTGCAATTATTGGATGCGAAAAACAACATACTGGTCAGCGAAACGGACCATCTACTGGCGGCCATCGGAGTGGAAGACCTGATCATCGTACATTCGGCCGATGCCACCCTGATCTGTCGCCGCCAGGACGCTCAGCGGATCAAGGAAATGGTTGTACAGGTGAAAGAGGACAACGAGGGGCTTTACCTGTAAGATTCAATCAGTTTAATATACTGGGTATTCGAGGTAATCAAATAAGAGAGGATGCTGTCATGGCAGAGCTATTACAAGTCTATCATTGTGAAAAGTGCGGGAATATTGTTGAATTGGTCCATGCTGGCAGAGGAACATTAACCTGTTGTGGGCAAGCGATGACTCTACTGACGGAAAACACCACGGACGCGGCCAAGGAAAAGCACGTCCCGGTAGTCGAGAAAACCGATACGGGCTACAAAGTCACCGTAGGTAGTGTGGCCCATCCGATGGAAGAGAAACATTACATTGAATGGATCGAACTGCTCGCTGACGGTAAGTCGTACCGGCAGTTTCTGGCGCCGGATCAGAAACCGGAAACCGTCTTTGATATCGCCGTCGGGCAAGCAACAGCCCGGGCGTTCTGTAATCTGCACGGGTTGTGGAAAGGGTAATGCGTTATCTCGGCATTGATCTGGGAAGTAAACGTATCGGGCTGGCGTTGGGCGATGCGAAGGGCTTGGTTACGCCGCTTAAAGTCTTGACCGCCGGGGCGAGCATGGAACGCAACGCCCATCTGGTGCTGGAGGTAGCCGACGAATACGGGGCAGACGAAATCGTGATCGGCCTTCCCTTGAACATGGACGACACGGAAGGCCCACAGGCCCGACCCTCCCGACAATTGGCCGAGGCCATTCACCAGCTCGGCGGCCCGCCGGTGCATCTGCATGACGAGCGGCTAAGTTCTCATGCGGCGGACGCACGTCTCCGTGAACGCGACCTGACCCGTGGGCAAAAAAAGACCCGACAGGACGCACTGGCCGCCCAATGCATTTTGCAATCGTTTGTTGAACACAAAAATGAATCGACCACGTAACCGTAACCGTCGAGCAAACCACATCTTCAATTTGCAGACCTGATCTGTCATCATGCTTGACTGAGATAAGGAGGCATGACTTATAGCTCAGGGTGTAGGCCGACGGGACCTGAAAAAGGAAGTACATCATAAATATTCTAGAATTTTGCTTGTATTATTTCTTGGCTATAGTAGACTTCGTGATTATCGGACCACTGGGGTCTGAATGGTGACTATGGGTGGGGGGCGCGGCCGTAGCGGTGGCCAGGCTGGACAATAACTGAACCGGGTTGCCGGGGGGCCGCAAGGGAGAACAGAAATGTTGCTGCGTTCGATTAGCACGACCGTTGTGCTCATTCTTGCCCGGGCTGCCGCTGGCGCTGCTCCGGTCGTGGATGCCTCCACTCTCAACGGCAAGGTCGTTACGGGTTATCAGGGCTGGTTCGGTGCTCCCGGTGATGGCAATGATCAGCAAATTGGCTGGCTTCACTGGAGCAAAGCTTGGAACGATATCGGCCCGGGGTTGTATAATGTGGACATGTGGCCGGACATGTCCGGGTTCGACGCGGACGAACGGTATTTCGCGCCTAACGTCCAGTTGTCCGACGGCAGTCCGGCGGCACTGTTCAGTTCGCGGAATCCGAAAACCGTTGCCCGGCATTTCAAGTGGATGAAGGATGCGGGTATCGACGGAGTCTTTCTTCAGAGATTCGTCAACGAACTGAGCAGCCCCGCACATTTGTCGCACCGCAACGCGGTCTTGGACAATGTTCGTGCGGCGGCGAATGCCCACGGACGTGTTTATGCGATCGAATATGATGTCAGCGGGGCAACGGAGTCGACCATGGCTTCGGTGATCGCCGCAGACTGGCAATACCTGGTAAATACCCTGGGAATCACCAACGACCCGCGTTACCTGTATCACAATGGTAAACCGGTAGTAATTGTGTGGGGGCTGGGTTTGCAAGGTAATCCAGGCACACCGGCTATCGCCAGCCAGATCATCAGTAATCTTAAAAACAGCTATGGTGGTCATACGGTTATCGGAGGCGTGGACCGGGGATGGCGAACACTGACCCACGGCTCCAAAACCGATCCGGCGTGGGCAACCGTGTACCGCAGCTTTGACATAATCACCCCATGGACGGTGGGGGCTTATACCACCACTAATGAGATCAACGCCTACCGCACTACGTTAATGCAACCGGATATAGCCGAATGCAACAGTCTTGGAATTGGTTACCTGCCTGTAATATGGCCGGGCTTCAGCTGGGATAATCTGAAGGGATACCCACCCGGCACTTCGGTTATATCACGACGTAACGGTAATCATCTCTGGGATCAGGTCTATTCCACGCAACTCGCCGGGGCGAACATGCTATTTGTGGCCATGTTCGATGAGGTTGACGAAAGCACCGCCATTTTCAAGGTTTCCGACGTTCATCCGGTAACCGATCATTGGGTTACATACGAAGGGTTGCCAGGCGATTGGTATTTGCGACTTGCCGGAGCTGCCCAGCGTATGCTTAATGGGGCCATCCCCCTAAGTTCGACCATCCCCATCT
>JAAYCU010000122.1 GCA_012729595.1 Phycisphaerales bacterium | reverse complement strand
CATCGAAAGCATCGATTCGGACCGGCCCGACCCCGGGGATATTGATCCGCGCTGCCCCGAAATCCAACAGGACCGTCTGGCCTTGGGCGACGGGCACGGCTTGGCCGCCCACTACGCGTACGTCAATTTCATAATCGCCTTCAACGCGTGGGCTGAACGCCGCCCGCGTGATCACCGCATAATAGACTTCCGAATCGTGGCGGACGATCTGATCAATGGACGGATCGAGGCTTCCGGGCCGGGCCGGATCGGCGCGGTTCAGGGCAAACAGTTTGCCGTCGGCGTCAAAAACCCCCAATATCGTGTCGAGGTCAGTCTGCTGGGTCCGAACTTCGAGGACCAGGCGGTCGCCGGCCTGCAGCGGCCCCAGGGCGAAATAATCCGCTTCATCAACCTGCGGGCCCACGGAAATCCGGCCCCGCAGCAGGGCCCGGCCGAGGCTATCCCATTGGACGGGGGTTGCGTTATCGAGTGAACCGTTTGGTTCCTGTTCATCGGTTGGAGGGATATCCCCCGGCGTATCGCCCGGTACGCAGTTCAGGACTGGTATAATCGTCAAGCTCAGCAGGATCCAGACGAGAGGGGTTCTGGCCGAGGTCATCTCCGCACCGCCTTCCGGACGCCATGGTCATCCGATTCGGGATCAGATCACCGGCAGTCCAACACCTCTATTATAAAAGAAAACACCGGGCGTCCGAAGACGGCCCGGTGCTTTCCGGAGGGGAAAAGCTTTATGGCTAACGTCGCTGACCAACCGGCCAGCGGCGGAAATCCTCACAACAATCTTAAACCTCTTACAATAATATACTCACAATAAGCTTACGTTGCAAGTTTATAAAACCCTTCAAGGGTAATTCAGTTGTGAATTGTTCCGTTTAACCGGCTATTCCATATACAAATAGACTAAAATCCGCCTCATGGAACACACACAATCAGATTCAATATCTTCCGATATGTTCGTCGGCAGAAATGGGCAATTTTCTCCAACATTCTCCTTTTACGGCAAAGAAAACCAAACTCTAATCACAATTCCTATGAACCAACAAACAAAAAGTCGGCAAGTGATGAAAATCCGACATTGATATAGAGATTTCAAAATACTCCATTATCTCCCATTTACCTGTTTCAACTGGGGAGTCCTCTTGCCGGACGCCACTACTCCTCCTCGGTTCCCTGATAACCAATCGAATTTTTCACAGGCTGTACAATTGTGACGATATGAGGATCACTTGACTCATCGCTTGATGCAAGCGGTTGCATGCGGACCTCTACGCACACCTGGCATAGAGGAGTCATCCACGCAATCCCGCGCATACGACAAACCAGCTCTCCGACCAGCAATGATCTCTTCATCGGCCCCGCAACGTATGAAGGATCCGAGCCGCCGGTCTCGACCGCCGCACCCGCCTCCCCCACGGCCACCAAAGAACTATTTAGGGGTATCGATATACAACTCGTCGATCAATATGGCCGCCCGCCCGCGGACCTTGATGAAAAAGGAATAGTCGTCGCGGTCCAACGCCCCATATTGCAACACGCGACGGTCTCGATAACCTGTCGGGGCGGCCCAGTAGCGGTTTTCTCCGATATCCTCCCCCCCGTCTGCCGGGCGCAAGCCGATGGCAAACGCGGGCTCGCCTTCGGAGCCTCCGTCCAGTACGGCATAACTCAGGGTGATCTGGTAGGGTCTGTACGGCAACAACGGGGCTTGAGCCGAGTTGGTGATCATACCCAGATGCCAGCCATCCCCCTCAAGCTCGCGCGTGTCAATCAGCAGGGAAACATGGCCTTCCAGAACCTGACCGGCCACCCGGGTCAGGGCGGCCCCCGGGCCTAACAGATATCGCGAATCGGCCGCGTTTTCGAACAAAATCAGATGCACGGTATGCATCTGATCGCGCGACCAAGCATCGATCTGATCCCATAAGGGTAGAGGACCGCGCGGCCCCAACTCGGCCATCGTCCGCTGAACAAGCTGAAACTCACGCTCGAAGCGAGCCCGTTGCTGACTCCAATGCAGGTGGGCGGGCTGATAACTTTGCCATAGCTGCTCGGCCGACCAGGGCGGAGCGGAAACCAGGCGGCTCTCCCAGGCCGGCAGTGGATCTTGATAGAGACTCTCCGCAGCCGCGGTCGCTCGCTCCCAGGCCCGCACCGACTGCTGCAACGGTTCCAGGCAACCCAATTGGCGACCGCGGTAAGTGCGGTAATTCTCCCAACCGATAGCCGCGGCGATCTTGTATGCGTAATGCTCACCCAAAGCCGTATTCAATTCGAGCCGACTCAGCAACCTTTCCAGGGCCTCGTTCTGGTCCTGGTTGGGGGCCTGAAAACGCCTCAAACCTTCCAGCCGGGCACGACATGTCTCGGTATGCCGTAGAATCTGCTCGGCGACGATCTGCGGTGATACGGCATTGAGGGCTGCGGTGCGTTCAACATCGTCGCGGATCATAGCGAGATTAAGACCCCAGTCCGGATTAGCCCAGGTCGGCCCGATACGGGGAATAAGATAGCCCTGAGGATCGCGTACTACACAACGATCCGCCACAAAGGATGAGATCGAAGGCATCTCCACGTAATGAGTCAGAGGCAAGCCAAACTGCGGCATAAAACGTGGCGATTGGCCGTGCAATAATGTACTCAGTATCGGGATTATCCCACTGGCGCTCTGGACGGCGTCCAGCAGTTGTCCGGCATGGGTACCCACGCCATACATATTATGTAATTGGCCTTCCCAGAAGCGGCGGTTATATGTCGCGTCCACGGCATGGGCATAATAGCCCATGGCCGCTTGGGCAAAACGTGGCTCGGCGCTGTCTGCACGGAAAAACAGGCCGTCCATACCCTGGCGTCGAACGTCCTGGCACAAGTTGCGCATCCACTCCGGATCGCCCCAGTACATATAGGCACAAGCCGACTCTGGCCCGCCAATCCCCAGTAACGGGACGGGCGAAACCGTTCGCTCCGCAAGAAGCTCATTAACCCTATACGCAAAACGTGGCCCGCGTTGGTCTACGGCCGGGAGGAACCATTGGCGTCCATTGATCTCGTGTAATAGACAGGTCCGTGGCCAGGCCTCGACGATTCGGGCGGCATCCTCGGGATAAATGCCCCAGGTGTGTAATAAAAGTACGGGACCGGTCTTCGTCGACCGCGCGATGTCTTTCAAGCCGCCGACAATCGACTCGATCACAAAATCGGTACAACCCGCCGGCCAGGGTCCGGCCTCGGTTGCCACCCCGGCCAGGGTCGGGTAGGTATTGAATAGTTCCTTGATCGCCCCGCGCAAGTACGCCCGCGCCGCGGGGGTGTCGGCCCCCAGCTCTTCAAGCTGTTTATCACCAGTCCAGCGTGCAGGCAGACAAATATTTTGGAAGGAAAGGTATACTTCCACGCCGCGCTCCCGGGCTTCGGCCAGCAGCCAGGAAAACTGGGCGCGATGCTTAGCACCCTGCGCGGCGCTAAAATGCGCGGCACCGGGAAAATCTTTCAACGCCAGCAAGCCGGTAAACGGATGAGGATGCTCCAAGAGCAGGGCGTTGTACTTGTGCTTTCGGAGGTAATCCAGCTCGGCAATCCACTGCGAACGGTCCAGCCACTTTCCTTCGGGCGCATCTTCAAGCTCGGCATACTTTTCCCAACGATCAAGGTCTCCATCCATGCCCAGCCACAGAGGCAGATCGGCCACCATCCCGCGGATGGGCAACGGCCTGTTCATGTCCAGGCGTATTCGTTGCCAAAGGCTGGGATTATGTTTGTTGGACAATTCGACGCCGGGCACGCTGCTCAGTACGCGCGTTTCTACGTCCGGGTTGCCGGATTGCCGAATGTTTAGAAAGCATACGCCGATAGTGCGCTGGGGATCGAACGGCGCACTCTGCCCCAACTCGCTCCAAGGAATGCGAGCCTCAATCATATAGCCTTGGTCCAAGTCGCCGCTAAAATTGAGCGTCGTACCTACTTTGAGGCGCACGGCCCAGCTCATCGCGGAATCCCAAGGCGGCGGCCAGTCGTAGGCAGGATAGTTATCCCCGCTACCATCGCCCGTCCCCCGCGTCCAACCGCTCCCCCCGGCCGCGCTGAAGCCAAACGAAAACGTCTCCGGCGTCCGTTCGCGGTCGTCCCCGGGACCAAAGTCCAGGAATATCTCGACGGAATCGTCCTGCCAGATTTCGCTTTTACGCCCGGACTGCATGCCGACAACATTGGGATCGTTCACGTCGGCGGCTACATAAAGATATTGTTCATCATGCCCAAGCCAGAAACGCGCCGCCGGATGATCCTCGGCCGACTCGTAGATGGACCAGACACGCGCCTGCGTCGACCAGTATGCGTCATCGACGAATCCAGAGATCGACGGCGCATCGGCGGCGGCTATGGGAAGAGTAATAATACAGATAAGAATGCAATGAAGAACTTCTCTGCGCATGAGCGATCTCTCAAATATGCTTGTTGCCCGCCCTGCGCCAACGTCCTCCGTCAGGAAGCAGGCCGGGCCAGCGCGTTGGTAATGTTTTCCACGCGATAGGACTGCTCGCCACTGTCAAGATCCAGCGTAACCACGTCACCGACCTTCAACCCTTTGAGCTTGAGGCACAGGGGTGCACGATAGTTGTAGATCCCTTTATCCATGTCCGATTCCCAAGGCCCTAGAATGATCAAATCCCGGGGCGCCCCTCCGTTTACGGCAACAACCGTAACCCGCGTACCAACATCGACCGCCGAGGTATTAATTTCCTGAGCGGCAAGCATCCGGGCCCGTCCCAGTTCATCCTGGATCCGCAACACGCGGGCCTGTAACAAATCCCTCTCCTCGAGAGCAAACTTGTATTCAGAATTCTCGCTTAGGTCACCGTGGGACGCCGCCTCTCCGATGGCCTTGGCGTTCTGCGGAATTTTCACTTTCAGAAGGTGGTCCAGCTCTTCCCGACGCTTGTTCATTCCCTCGTTCGTGCAGAAGATGATCGATTCGTCGAACCATGGATCGGTTCGCTTCTGGGCGAAAAGGCGCGGGTAGGCGGCTCGGATCACATTAAGCGTATCCTCGCGCACTACCTGGCCCAGGCCTTCCAGTCGATCGATAGTCCAATACACGGTGAACGCCAGCGAGTCGCCCATATCCGTAATCACCTCGCGATATCGAGCGTACTTGTTGGCGGACAGGGCGTTGCGGATTTTCACCCGAGCGTCGCGGAGGACATCGGGCGGCGTGCTTTCCTGGCGAACCAGTTGGCCAAGATGCTCCAGTAAACGAGGCAGCAGTTGGCGAGGCGGAGGAAGAATCAGACCATCAAGCGCCATGATCGCCGGGTCGGCCGGGCCGCGCCACAGCCAGCAGACGGCATCCAGATGCCGCAAAAAATCCTCGGGGATTCGGTTCATGGCCGCGGCCAGGCGGGCGGAGTGGCCGCCCTTGAGCAGCGCCTGGGCCATCCACTCGCAACCCTCTCCGGTCGCGCGTGGGATTACGCGTTCGAAAAGCTCCGGCCACGCCTCGGGTCGGGTTTCCTGAAGCAGTTCAAGAGACCGGACGAAACGCGGCGAATCCTTGATCCGTACCAATAGGTCCGCGGGATCGGAGGCTTCACTCAATATAGCACGAGCCACCGAGACGGCATCCGCAGCCTTACTCGTCGATTCGTCAAGTCTCTCCAGCACCAGCGCCTCGGCCAGGGCGTCGCCCGGCGAGTAACGCCGGGCGGTTTCAATACGGGCCGACAGGTCGCGGCGCATCCGTCCGAGCAGGGATTCCTGAAGTTGCGTCTTACGGCCCCGGGCCTCCCGCAGATAGTTATCCAAAACGGTCAGCCGTTGGGCGGGGGTTTCCGCCTTGATCCATGCGGGGAGAATTTCATCCTCCAGCGACCGGCCTTGGGCATCATAAACCAGCGATACCGGATTCCGCCCTTCCAGCACCACGTGCGGGCAGCGTTTCAAAGCGTTGCGAGCCTTGCTCCACCAACCGGCCCATTGCTCGGCGGGCAGGACCGCCGGAATCAACAAATGTTTTAATTCATCGGCATCGATTCGGCCGCGATGACTCTTCAGGATTCCTATGACCGCCCCCGCCGGGTCTTTGGTCATTAATTCGGGGATTTGCTCGGGGGCCAGTTGTCGTAAAACCCGAAAATCGTTGGCATCGACCGGATCATACTTCAAAGCGAGCTCATCGGCATCGAGAGTCTGCTCCACACCGCCGGCCTTCAGGGTATAAAGACAGTTTTCATGGTCAACCCCGATCACGCGGGCCGCCTGCTCTTCTGAGCGGGACAGAAGCGCGTCGCCTTCTTTAACATTCAAGGCGATCTCCAGGGTTCGCAGTGCTCGTCGGGGCGATTTATTGCCCTTAAGGCCGGCGAGCTCCATTAACCGCCCGATTCCCGGCCGCTCGGCGTAGACCTGCTCGTAGAGCCGGACCATTTCCGCCCGCATATCGGGATTGTCGGCACAACGCAACATGCAAGCTCGACCAAGCTCGAGCACCTCTGCCGGCGTGGCCCGCTCGTTTTCGTTGGTCAGCCAGGTCCAGGCCAGCTCTGCCGCGTTGGCTCCGTGTCCGTCGCGGTTAAGGATGTCCAGGGCCGCGAGCATCTCCTCCCGGGGCGTATTATTCTCCTCGATGGCCGTCAGCCAGCGGTCCTCAAAGGCACTTACCGCCCCGCGTTCAGCCAAATCGATCAAGGTCACCTCAGCCATAATACTCACTTATGTGCATCGGCCGCGTTTCGGCCTCGTCGAGCAGGTTACCATGTTTCCGCACGTTCAGGGCGAAACCCGCAACACCCCCTGAACAGCGTATCTTCACCCAGGCTTGCCCGGTTGTCCAGTGGGCCGATTAACAAGGCTCGTGGGCGGGGGCGTGACCTTCCGGGCGACTCCGCTTGTGCCGTTTTCGATCGGCGGCGGGCACGAACCGCAAGGAGACCGGTTCACCGGTGGTCCCCGAAGGGCTGACAGGCCAGTCGTTGTTCGGCCGGTCTGAGGCGGGACGTCCCGTTCCCATTCCATTGTTTACCATCACGCCCGTTTTCAACGGACGGCATGGCCCGCCTCTCAGGCGCGATGACGCCCGGGGTGGCCCGTGTCTTCAGACGCGGGGGAGCGATGACACCCGGGGTGGCCCATTCCGTTACCGCGGGATGGGCGGGCTCACGCTGATCGCTCCCCACTCCCGTTGCATATATAGTTGATCCATCCGTAATAATATTTTCTTGCATACCCCCCGAACCCGGGGTATACTCTGCTCGGCGGGACGGAAACCGGGCGTCTGTGGCGACGTATGTGTTTTGCGAGCACGCAAACGGAACCCGGAGTCCCGATGGGCATCGGGACGACGGGGCGGTGTCGTGCTGGTGCGCGGGGCGGGTGCGAAAATCCTTTCTCGCACCCCCGGCCAGGAGAATCCTTTCGCACGCCCGCATCCGCGGGATAGGAAGCCCGCATGGAGTGGTATCGAGTTGGGAATCACGATACAGTGTCGTCGGATACCGATGAGAGGTTCGTTTACGATGGGTGGACCCTTGACCCGCCGGGGAATCCCGAGGGGTCGGGATTCGGCCAAGGGCCTGCGAGTGTGCCCGCCCGGCGTGTCAAGGGTGGAGCGTGATCAAGGTCCTGAATGGCAAAGCCAGCGAAAGTGTGCCTCCAGAAACTAGCTGCGTCCCCGTTTCGCACTCCGATGTCGTGCAGAGAATCCGCTGGAAAGGGTAATCCATGATCAAGCGTCTTTACATCGACAACTACAAGAGCCTGGTGAACTTCGAGCTTCCGCTTCAGGAGTTGACTTTATTGCTGGGGCCCAACGGGGTCGGCAAGACCTGCGTACTGGATGTCATCTTTGCACTGCGTCGGCTGCTCAGCGGCGAAGCCAAGGTCGCGGATGCCAATGCTTTTCCCACCCCGACACTGACTCGCTGGCAGAAGCGTGACATTCAGGTGATCGAAGTGGACGTGGTGCTGGAAGACGATGAACTACGGTATCGGTTCGAACTTGAGCATGAGCGCCCCCCCAAACGAGCGAGAATCTTATTAGAACGGCTGGAGTCCAACGGCAAACCACTATTTGAATTCAAATTGGGGGAGGTGCATCTCTACCGCGATAATCATTCAGAGGGTCCACGGTATAGCGCGGATTGGGCCGAATCGGCCCTGGCACGCGTTCCCTCTCGCCAGGACAACACAAGGCTCACGCGGTTTCTGGAGTTTTTTCATAAGGTGATCGTCTGCGGACTCTATCCGGCAAGCTTTCAAACGGAATCATCGGCTATGGATGCCATGCTCCACCGCGATGCCCACAACATCGCGGCCTGGTATCAACACTGCGTGTTGGACCGTCAGGATTTAGTAAGTGATTTTCTCGATGTATTACGCGAAGTGATTGACGGGTTTCAAGGCATCCGTATGCCACCGGCAGGCCTGGACACACGTGCCATGATGGTACAGTTCCGCCAAAACAAGGAAAACTATGAACTGCGCCTGGATGAAATCTCTGATGGTCAACGAGCTCTGATTGCCCTGTATGCGCTGGTGCGGCTTGTCGCGGGCCAGGGTTACACGCTGTGGCTGGATGAGCCGGACAACTACGTTGCCCTGGCGGAGATTCAACCCTGGCTGATCGGGCTGGCGGATGCGTGCGGCAAGGACGTGCCGCAGGCGGTGTTGTGTTCGCATCACCCGGAGTTGATCGATTACCTCGGGGGTGACCGGGGTCTAATTCTGAAACGTGAGAGTTCGGGCGCGACGATCGTGAGACCGTCTAGCAAACTGGCGGTTGAAGGTGGCTTGAAGTTGTCCGAAGTGATCGCGAGGGGGTGGGAACAATGAGCCGCAACGTCAACATCGTCATTCTATGCGAGGACCGCCAGCATGAAGCCTTTGCCCGTCGTTTTCTTCGGCAAGCCGGCCAAGGTTTACGGGTACAGCGGGTCGAAATCAGCCCGAGAGGCCGGGGATCAGGTGAGCAGTTCGTGCGGGCACGGTTTGCAAAGGAGCTTGCGTATTACCGTTCACGACAACATCGAGTTGGGCAGGCGTTGATCGTGGTGATCGATGCTGACCGCGGGTCGAGCGCGGAGCGAAGAGAACAGGTCGAGGGTGCCGCAGTTGAAGGCGGCCAAGAGCAACGTCGAGCAGATGAGCGAGTGGCCCTCTTCGTTCCTGCCCGGAATATTGAGACATGGCTCGCTTATCTGGATGGGCAGACAGTCAATGAAAGCGACACCTATCCACGTTTGCAGAGCGAGCGTGATTGTCAACGACATGTGGAACGGCTCTACGAGATGTGTCAGCAAGGGGCTTTGAGGCAACCTGCCCCGTCAGCGTTGGAGGCCGCCTGCAACGAGTACCGATTACGAATTCAGGCATAATAAAGAGGAACGAAATCCCCATGACCCTTCTCGAAACTGTTCGCGTTAGCTTGTCTCATGCCGCCCGTGACGCGGTGAAAAAAGTGGAAAGTAATGATGATCGAACCTAAGCCAGGAACGCGAGGACATTTTCTGAAGATTCTGTTTGAGGGTACAACTTCGCACAACCGCAGGAAGGAGATTCTTGCGACCTTCGAGCAAGTCGCACGTTGGCCGGAGTCCTCCCAACCCTGCATTTTCTATCAGGGTTGCGGTTGTGACTTGATTACTTTGGCCTGCTCCACCATTGATACGCATATTCTGAGCGACATCAGTCCGGACGTTCTCTCGCAACTCGACGGCAAGTTCCGTCAACTTGCGGACAGTTTCTTCATCCACAAGTTACGCAAAGACGGACAACATTGGCGCTTTGTGTTAGATGGTCACGCGAAAGACGTGCACTTCACCAAAAAGCCTTTGGATGTGTTGGACTTCAGGAAGGAGTTCGGAAAACCCCTCGGCGTGGTATTCGAGTGGAACTGCGATAATTCCGCTTGGAAGAAATCTTTCTGGCAGGCAATTGCTCGGGAGATGGTCGAGGGTGGACAGGTCATCGGCAGTTATTCACCCGATCTTAAATCTCTTGATCGAGAAGCTTTTGTTTTGGATACAAACGGACGGGAACCCATGCTCTCTGGCCATGAAGACTTTGATGATGTTCGGGGCAACGAACGAGACGCAGTGATAGCAAGAGCCAGAGAGTTAGGTGAAGTTTCAAGCCGTCCGCTTGAAAAAAAGATACTTGACTCAAACTGACCGATTTGGTGGCTGATGCGGCT
>JAAYCU010000121.1 GCA_012729595.1 Phycisphaerales bacterium | reverse complement strand
TATGCTCAGCGAAATCCGTGTTGGATACCTCTTTGCCGTCGAATGTTTTTATGGAAAATTCCGGCGAAGGTTTGCCCTTCAGGTCCAGAGCGGGGCGCGTCGGGGTCTGTTGCGCAGGACGCCGATTTGCCGCCAGGATCGGGGCCATATTGGGAATAGGCATGTCCGCAAGCAGAGAGTTTAATTGAACCTGCAAGATGAAATCCAGGTTCGTCAGCCCAGCGTTGACCGCCTTGACCTGTCCATCGCGGCCCAGGATGATCATCGTCGGGTGCTGCTTCACGTTAAACAATTGGCTGATCTGGTTTTCCGGGTCATGAACAACTTCGCCCTCAACCTTTTCCTGCAAGAGTAAGTCTTTCAATGTCGGTTCGTCGATGATTTCCTCGCCAAGCGTTTGGTGTACATGAATAAAATGAATGCCCTTGCTTTCGTAGGCCGGCCTCAGCTTTTCGATTAAACGTAATTGATTCTGCCCTGTCGTATCATTGAAAGGCACCAGGTTCAGCGCCACGATCGCCCCGGCTAAATCGGCACTATTAAGGGTTTCGCCTTCCGTCGTCTGCAAACTGAAGGAGGGCGCCGACTGGCCGATCAAGGCCTGCGGGGTTTGCCTGGAGCCCCGCCGGGCTACACGGCGGACCGGTACCGTCAGGGTCGGCTGTTCCGTGTCGTCCGTTTTGAGAGTGATGACGCGCCCCTCCGGTGGTGGTTGATAACCCTGCGGCATCTTAACCTGCACCGTGTAGTTTCTGTCATCAGCTTGGGGATTTACGACCAGTTCAAGGGCGGCATCGTCCGCAGTTGCCTCCAGGAGCCTGACCGGTTTATCGCCGTGATTTGTGAATCGGATAACCCTGGTAACCATCTGTGCAGGTTGGGTTGGTTGCGGGGGCACTTCCTGTAATAAAATGCTAGCTGGCGCAACTTCCAGTCGTGGGGGTATCTTGGCAAAGAGAGGAATACGGATTGTCTTCTGGGCCTCGATGTTCGTGGTCAGAACGGCATGGCCGCTAAACGTGCCCTGCTTATAGGGCGGAACGGTGGCTATGTTCAATTTGAATTCCTTGCCGGGTTGCGTCTCCGTCAGCTCCAGCTTGAAGCCCGCCGGGGTTGCATCCGCATCGAGGGTCACTTTCAGCGGCTGCTCCATATTATTGGTCAGGGTAACACTTTGCATTTTCGGTTCCTGATCAGTAATGGTCATAAAACTAACATAGTTCGGCTGGATACCCACGTACCATTTACATTCCCCGCTGAGCGTCAGGGTTGTCACCGGAGAAACCGGATCATTGGAGCGGACCTGCAGGGTCTTGGAGTAACGCCCCGTCAACTTATTGGTTATCATCTCCAGAGGGATTACTCCGGATCCCCCCGGTTCGAGTCGGCGCGAATGCTCCCCGACGGTCGTGCAGGCTCCGCATCCCGGAATGATTCGCTGGATTTCCAGCGGGGCATTGCCCGTATTGCTGATCTTAAAGACATGTTTGAGTTCCTGGTCGATCCAGGTTGTTCCGAAATCGTGCTTTGGGTTATCTACCTGAAGTCTCGGTTTCGGGTCGGCAGGAGCCGGTTGATTCTCCACGTTTTGAGCGGTCTGCTGGGCCGGTGCCGGATTACTCAAAAGACCGAATGATATCGCAAGCACGCACCCCAAGGTTCCTACCAGAATACTATGTCGTCTGGATTTTTGTTGCCCGCTATTTCGCAACCAGTGAATAGTCATCGTTTGTGCTCCTAAAACAGGTATTTGTGGCCTCATGTACGTAAACAAGTTGCCGGTTCATGGCATTAATCATATCAAAACAATCCGGCACCGAAAGCATCGTCTTCTTCCCGTTCGTTTTTCGAAGAAGAAGTCGGCCGGAGGGAATCGGATGATGTATCTCGTGAACCACCGAAACGCTCGCTCTTGTCAGGCAGCGGCCGCTCCGGTCGCGATGCCGGACGCTCACGGTCGGGCGGCACTGGCGGGACGGCTGGCGCAATGGGCGTTTCCGTGGGTTGTTCTCGGTGGGGCGACGAGGGCAGCGCTGCCTCGAAATCATCATCCTCGGAAGCATCAGCAACAAACCTCGCCGGCCTGCGCTGATCATCATGGTGACGACGCCGACCTTCGGCATCTTTTTTAAGATTGGCGACCAGTTCGTTGTAGTCGCTGAAACTGTTGTCAAACTTGCGGGGATTTGTCATCTCGGATTCCGGTTCGACGGCCGGGGGTGGCGAAGCCTCGAACTCCATGTCGTCGTCCTCGTAATCATCGTCATAGGCCTGAGGCTTATAGTCAGGCAACTTGGATCGCTCCAATTCCGCATGATAAGCTTCAATCAGGGCTTTCTGGATACGCTCGCGACACTCCGAATTAATGGGGTGAGCAACGTCGGCGTGCAATTTTGCGCGCCCTTGCATATCCTTGGGGGCTCGATTTTCGCGCAACCGGGCCCCGCACTCGTTACAGAATCTGGCCCGTAAATGGTTTTTATAGCCGCAGCGCGGACAACGGTCGGCCAGCTTGCGTGACGGCATGGCTACAAAGGGCCCGTTGGAACCATCGATGATTTTTAAATCCCGAATAACGAAATCGCCGTCCAAGGTTATGCTGCAAAAGGCCTGTAACCTTTCCCTTGATTTTTCGACTAGCTTGACGCGAACTTCACTGATCTGCATCGGTGTCACCTCCCATGTAAGCCATAGGGCAATTCCGCGGTGAGGGTGCAAACTCCTCGCCACCCACAGGCCTGGCTGTCGCACAACTGCCACCCGTAACAGGCTGAACCACACGCGTGGCCACATTAAGTAGCCCGCTTACCTGCCGGGCAAAAAACTCCGCTTCCTCCTGCTCATCAAAAGCAGTGAAAAAGGTAGATCCGCTGCCCGATAAACGGACCGGCCGTGCCGCCAACTGCTCGGCCCGAATCATAGGATCCCGCATCGCGGGACAAACCTTCATCGCCGCAGTTTCCAGCATATTGAAAGTCTGGGCCATCCAGTCCCTGGCATTACAGCCAGCCACGGGTACCGTCGGACCGGACTCCGCCGGACCAGGGGCCGACTGCCAGGCTCTATACACCTCGGCTGTCGAGATGCCCCAGGCGGGTAGCATGAGCACCACCCACCCATGCCAGGGCAGATCGATCGGATGAACATATTCGCCGCGACCGCTGATTACCGCGGACCCGCCCGTCAGGAAAAAGGATACATCGCTGCCTAATTCCGCCGCCAAGTCCAGAAGATTCTCGCGTGGCCAATCCAGGCCCCACAGCTTGTTCAGGGCTAGCAGAGTCGCCGCGGCATCCGAACTGCCCCCTCCAAGCCCGCCGCCTACCGGAATAACCTTAGTAAGTTGGCAGGATACTCCGCGGGTGCAGCAGCTTCGTTTGGCCATTAATTGCGCCGCTTGCATGACAAGGTTCGAGTTGTCACTCGCCACTTCCAAGCCGGTGCAATGTAGAGTAATCCGTGTATCGGAACGAATCTCGAAAGCTAACTCATCGACCAAGCTGACCGCTGAAAACAGTGATTCGATCTCATGAAACCCGTCGGCGCGCCGCTCCAGCACGCGGAGGTTCCAATTAATCTTGGCCGGGGTCGATAGGCGCATATGTTCCGTGGACGGGCCGCGGCCAGTTGAGCGATTATCAGCCTTTGCGACCTTAGGAACGGAACCCATTCGACACCTTTCGGGGTAGAGTAGGTTTGTCGTCACGGCTTGAACCACCAGCCGTGATGATGAGACGCGGGATATCCATTGCTATCGGCGAAGCTTGTCAACCAACGGAGGCGCTCTGAGAGGTTTCGTGATACCCCCATGGATTCGTCAACAAGGATCCGACCCACACACAAGGGGTGAATTGCCCTGCAAAAATACTTGCCGATGGTGCATTGCATGATGCGTTCCCGGTGCCCAAACCAAGTTAGTAAAATAATTCTAGTATGTCCTATAAAACTGTCAAGCCTGTTTCTCGATCAAGACACCGATTGTAACTACTAAGGAGCCTGTTGATCGGGTGTCCATCTCTTATTATATACTCGTCGGGCCTGTGGTTGACTTTTGTTGTGATAATATCGGACCGGACGATGTGCCATGTCCGGTCGCAACCCAACGGTGCCTGGTGCGGACTACCCCCATTAAGCCGTATCGGTGTCAAAATATTATGGGTTACCTTGCTCATCCTGGAACATTTTACTCATTTCCTGTCGTCTCCAACCCGATTTGCACAATGAATAGGTAGTACCGCGTGTACTAGGAAAGAAGATGTTCCATGCCGATTACCTTGATATGCCCGAACCTTCGCTGTCGTAGCGTCCTTCAAGTTCCGGACAGCGCGCGGGGCAAAAAAGTTCGTTGCGGACGATGTCAAAAGAACTTTCTTGTGCCCGAATTGCCGGCCCCGGCGTCCAATTCCAAAAACCCCTCGACGACACCTGAGAATTCCGGTAAGCAATCTTCCTGATTTTTGCAGTCTCCATCTATATCCATCCTATCAAGTATTTTCGTAAATCCGGGGTCGCCTGGAAATCTTGATCGTTATTACTTACATTGCTTACCGAGGATTGGTCCCGGCGAGAGCGTAAACGATGCAAAGTGTACTGATTTACAGCGGCGGCTTGGATTCCACGGTGCTACTCTATTATCTTCGCGACGCGGGGCATGAACTGCGTTGCCTGGGGATAGATTACGGCCAGCGCCATCGACGCGAGCTGGGATCCGCTGCCGAAATCTCTCGCCGTTTGGGGGTTGAGTATCGCATGGCCGACTTGGCCGGCTTGCGCCCGTTGCTGGCCGTTGGCGCCTTGACCGGGGCCGATGCGGTTCCCGAGGGGCATTACAACGACGAGAGCATGAAGCTTACCATCGTGCCCAATCGGAACATGATCATGCTGTCGGTGGCGATCGGCTGGGCGATCAGTTTGCGTTTCGATGCGGTCGCCTACGCCGCACACGCCGGCGACCACCCGATTTACCCCGACTGCCGTCCGGAATTCGTCGAGTCCGTCGAAAAAGCCGCCGCTCTTTGCGATTGGCATCCGGTCCGGATCCTGCGGCCGTTTATCGAAAAGTCCAAAACCGACCTGGTCCGCCTCGGGGCCAAGCTCGGTGTCCCCTTTGCTTTGACCTGGTCTTGCTACAAAGGGGGCGAACGTCACTGCGGTCGTTGCGGTACCTGCACCGAGCGTCGCGAGGCCTTTCAACTGGCCGGAGTGCCCGACCCAACGGAATACGCAGCTTAAAAAGACTGGGGATGACCACGCCAATTTGCGAAGGGATCCCCAATACAAGCCTTATCCCGCTCAATGCCCCATCTTTCAACAACCTGTTCGCCGGCTAGGGAGCACTAGCTCCGTACAGTGCAACGAAATGCTATTTCGTAATTCTCTACACCATATGATGAGGATGAAGTACGAAGTCATCTCACTATTAAAATAGTAAAACTGTTAATTTTCATTAAAACCTAGCACACCATTGTATATGTTTTACATGGTTTCATATTTTGGTTAACATTGCAGCGTATCTCTGAAGCAGAGGCGATTTATGGCGATTAAATGCTTCCAGGCAAAGGTAATCTGCCGCTCTCCGGCACAGCGGCAAGCTCTCGAACAAACCCATCGACTATTTAATGAGCATCTGGGTACTGTGGTATCCATCCTGTATTCGGCACGTCATGGGCGCTATGGTCCGCCGGAGTATCGCGATCTATACCGGCAAGTGTTGTCCGTTCCCAACACGGCTCAGGCTGCCACCGCTTGCGTGGAAGCACTTACCAAGCTGGGCTGGTCTCCCAAGGATTTGGATCAGGGATTAACGGAATGGAAGAAAGCCGCCCTAATTCTGCACCAAACTGCCGAGAAACTACCCGGTGAGTCTAAAAAACAGATTCTGCTATTTGACCGGGACGAGAGGTTTATCGGGGTAAAGCATGGTTTCAAGCGTAAGCTATTCGATGAAGCCTTTCAAATCATTCTCAGCCATGAGGAAAAACATGCCGCCTGGCGGGAAGAACATGAACAATGGCTCAAAGATCGGACCAAGTGGGAAGCAGATAACCCAGAGTATATGGCCGTCCGTTCTGTCATCGAGCAGTTTGAGCAACAGGAGGGAATGGTCTCCAAGCGTCGCGGCCGTTGGCATCGTTGGCTGGATTTTCTTCAATCGCATCCCGAACTGGCCGCATGGCATGGCGGTGAATCGAAAGTCGTTCCGCTGACCGAACAGGAAAAAGCTGAAGCTGCCAAGAATCCGCGTAAGACAGTCGCCCGCACGTTTGAATTCTTCTGGGCAAAAAATCCCGATCTTAAAGCCTTGGATCAAACCCACGGCGATTATGAACGCAAATTTGCCCGCTCGTGGGCCAAACGAAAAAATAATGACGGATTCAAGCACCCGCCAACCCTTACCCTGCCTTCGCCGGATAAACATCCCCGTTGGTATCAGTTCAAGAAAACTTCTCCCATCACCTGCAAGGGCCTTGATCTGCAAAATGGAATCATCAAGCTGGAGGTGGTCGGTCCGGAAACTTCGGAACAGTTGTCACGGATGCAATGGCAGGAATACCGCTTTCTGCCCGATCCTCGTTTCCAACGATTTCAGCCGATCAAGGACGACATCATCTCCGGACGTGAAAAATGCGACCTCCTATACACAGGCAACGATGGTCCCTCTCGCCCGGCAACGATCAAGGGTGTCAAGCTGGTTTTCAAAGGGGATCAAAGCACCTTTGACGCGAAACCGGCTTATCTCTATTTCACGGTGTATATCGAGGACAAGCCATCGCGCTTGGCCATTACCCAGCGGCGGATCGACAAGTTCCGATCAACGGCTCGGGCGTTTGAAACTATCAAAAACGCCCTCCCTGAATCATCCGAATCGCCGCTCCGCTGTATGGCCATCGATTTGGGGATTCGCCACATTGGCGCGGCCACCGTCATGGAAGGGGATAGACTTCTCGCGACCCGCTTCATCCACAATAAGCCCGAATTGCCCAGCGGCGAAAATACCATCCGAGCCATCCCTACTCTCGCCCAGATCGCGACGATGAAACGAAAAGTGCGACAAATGCGGCGCAAGCGGGGCAAGCCGGTGAAAGGCGAGCTATCCTGTCGTCGTTTGCAAAAACACATTCTGCAAATGTCCGAGGACCGATTCAAAAAGTCCGCCGCGGCCATCATCGCCCTGGCTCGTTCATTCCGCGTGGATATTATCTTGATCGAACAACTCATGGGTCTGATCCCTGACGCTGAGCGTGAACGTGGAATCAATAAGGCCCTCGTAAACTGGAACCGGGGTAACACGGTCAAATGGCTGAAAATGTTGGCCGAAGAAAACGGTTTGCGGATCCTTGAGATTCCTCCCCAAAGCGGCCTTCGGCCGCAACCAAATAGTTTTTGAACAGTGCCTCTAGCAAAAGTGGCGTTCTGGCCTGACCATGGTTGTTATCTACGCAGCCGTGGAAAGGAGAACGCCGTGGATCATTT
>JAAYCU010000120.1 GCA_012729595.1 Phycisphaerales bacterium | reverse complement strand
TTCCCCGACTGCCTACCGGGTTGTGGGTCACTTCGGATTATTCGCGTCCGAGCTCGCCGAAGTTGGTGATCTCCCCTACTTCTACGGCGTCCGAATCCTCGAATACAGCATCATACCCGGATTCGTCAAACGTGGTCGGTGCGGCGGCGGCGATATAAAGTTTGCTTCCTGCGCTGGTTCCTACTCCCATGGCGTGTCTCCTTTTTTTGGGTTATTATTCGTACCACTGCAATATGTAGTCTGCCGGTTGCGTCCACAATCCGGCGTCGGTGTCCCGGTCTGCCGGGCCCAGACTGGCGAAGCGACAAGAAATGATAAGTTTCGTTAGAACGGTTTCCTGATGCAGAAAATCCAGCTCGGATCGGATAGCGGCGTGGATCGCCTTGACTTTCGCCAGTGTCGCGGCTATCGGATTGATCTGAATTCGTGCCCTGGCCCGTTGGCTACCGTCAAAATTAACATTCGGCTCCGGGTAGGCGTCCACCACCTGATAAACGATAGCCGGGTAGGTGGTGTTGTCCGGGAGCTGGCCGAGTGCTACGCGGGCACTGACCAGGGCTTTGATTGCGGTGCTGCCGAGCAAAGAGCCAATCAGGATTTCAGGATTCATTTGACCTCCTTTTCAATCCGCTGGCGGATGTATTCGGCCATTTGCTGGACAGCTTTTTCCGCCCCCTCATCAAGTGCTGGCCTCATGAACGGCTGCGACTTGATGCCGGGATGTTCCGCGCTGGCGAATGCCCCGCCGTCAATGGCGAGGGCTTTTTTCGTCAACGGCTTGATTTGATATGCCCTGCGCTTCGATTTCCCCTTCCCGGTGTAAAATGTCGCGGTCCCAAATTCGACCATTCCGGCATAGATCACACCGTTTTTCCCCCCGGCTGAAATTTTTGCCTTCATCTCCCCGCGTCTCCCGGATGTGGAAACGCGGATCGTTTTTTTTAAATCCCCGCTATCGACCGGGCATTTCTCCTGCGCCAATTTCTGAATGACCTTGGCCCCGGCCCGGAGTCCCCCGCGCAGTATTTTCGCTTCGACCTTGGCCGAGAACTGTTTGAGGGCGGCGTCCAGTTCCTTAAGCCCGTAGACTGTTATGTTAGTCATTGCGACCCTCTACGCAGTCGAAAACAATCATTTCGTTCATTTCGTTCCAGTTCTGCCCTCCCAAAACACTGAAATAGCGGTCCCCGAACTGGATGCGCCAGGCGTCCATCTGGACGGGCGGCATAAGCGCGGCCTGATAGCGAATCGAGATGGTACAAGAGAGGGTCGAATCAAGCGCCATGCCCTTCAGTTTTTCTCGGCTGCCGACGGTGCGGATCTCCGCCCACACGGTTGCAACGGTGGTCCAGGTGGAGACTTCTTGGCCGTAGTCGTCGAGGGTTCCGGTCTTTTTCTGGATCGTGATTCGGTGTCTCAATTTCCCGGCGTCGATCATGCCAGCACCGGATCACTGATCATCATCACTCCTGCACGATCCAGCGTCGTTTGCCACGGCTCATCAATGCCAATAGTCATCATGGGCAACAAAGTCAACAACTGTTCCTGTGTCGCCCCTGCTTCCACGAAAACGCCAGGGATAATCCCCTGGTAAAGTTCATTCAGCCAGTCCACAACGATCTGCTTGATCTTGCCAGTTGCTCCGGTATGAGTCGCTGGCTCGCTACCATCAGCGGAGAGTTGCAGGTTGCCGAACGTTTTGTTGCCCCCTGTATCGGGGTCGATGATGGAAGCAAAATAGTTGGCCTCGTCGACGATTGCAAGAGGCACGATGATATTGATAGTGTGGGTATATTCAGTCATTAAATTGTAACTCCTGTTTTTTGTTTGATGTAGGTTTCACATAAATTCAGTTCATGGTCAGTCAACGCCCTATCCACAACAATCAGTCCATAAATTCTTCCGTTTAGGTGATGATAGATATTACTAACAGTTACATATGCTCCGAGAGCAAAACGGTTATGAGCGGTGAAGTCTTGCGCTGTTCTGTCAATG
>JAAYCU010000119.1 GCA_012729595.1 Phycisphaerales bacterium | reverse complement strand
GCGTCGCCGCCGTCACCCGGGCTCTCCGCGAATCGCCGGGCGTCCGCGTCGCCGAGGTAAGCCTCTCCGAAGGCCAGGCCGTCATCCACGGCACCGGCCTCGACCCGGCGAACCTGATCAATACGGTAAGAGAGCTGGGCTATGAAGTGGACTGGCCTTGATTCATCCGGATGATCAAATACACCCTGCGTATGGTCCCATAGACGCAGAGTACGCCCGGCAGGAAACACTTCGAGTTCATAATGGGTATGGTGGCATCTCGATCCAAGGCAACGCTTATCCACACGGCATCAGGTGGGGCGCAAAAAGCGAGAGACGGTCGGCCGTTCCGCATACGGAGGTAATCTCCGTCGAAATTCCCGGCACCTGGAAGCGAACGTATGGTATGTCGCACCGCAGGGGCCATACACGACCGTAGAAACGATGTCCCTTCCACGAAAGGCTGGCATAATGGGTTACGCCGAGCGCATTTCCATACGGACGGTGGAGGACGGCATGGCCGCATCGACTTTGACCGTGCGTCGATCCTTGATCGCCGCGTTTACCTGCTCCGCAATCTGATCGAGGCGGGCGGTCCACGACTCGGCCAGCATGAGCTGACTACGCTGTTGCCTAGCGGCGGGAGAGTTATCGTTACAAGCCTGCCGGCAACCGTCGACGGCCGACGCCATGTCATCCGCCAGCCAGATCATACCCGGGATCGGCTTGATAACCGGCAGTGGCGAACTGACTACCGGTACGCCCGCGGCCAGATATTCGAACAGCTTGATCGGATTGGCGTAATAGGTAAGCGGCACGTCCCGGAACGGGATCAGGCCTACGTCGAAATAGCGTAGATACGAGGGCAACTCTTCATGGGCCTTATTGCCCAACCAGTGAATATTGGATAGTCCGCGGCAGGGACCGCGCGAGATTTTTTCCGGCCCGATCATGACTATGGAGGCATCCGGCAACCGCCGAGCCAGTCCGGCCACCATGTCCAGATCCACCCATTCACCGATCACCCCGACGAAACCGAGGATCGGGTGGGGCAGTCCTTTTAAACTGGCCGGTATGGGCAATGATTCGTGCACGGCCCTCGACAACCGGGCATGGTCCACGCCGTGCTTGACCAGATGAACACGGGGATGCCATTGTCGCCGCGTCTCGTAAAGGGGCGGAGAGGTGGTTATGACCAGATCGCACTGGTCCATTAGCTCTCGTTCACATCGCTCGATCAGCGCACGATCGTATCCCGGGAATTCCCCGAACGCATCGACGCAATAGTACAAAACCAATTCCTCATCGAACCCGCCGACCAGTTCGCCGATGTCCGGGGCAAAACTCCACAACTGCACGGGACGGGGTGGCAGGCGTTTTAGCACCTTGTTGATTGCCCGGCGCACGATTGCAGCGTTCAGCTTTCGGATCAGCGGTGAGCCCGGCAGCGGAATCTGTGGCGGGGTCAGCACGGTCAGTGATTCGACCGCCTGCCGCGGCCCTTGCCCGATTTGTCCGATCTTAGAAACGATCGAGTGCAAATCCCCGAGATTCAGACGCGGGCACCGCGAGGCATGCCAATTGACCCACAGAACTTGATTCCGCTCGGCCAGCTTGCGCATAACATGATGTTTACTGGTGGGATGATAGTCCCATCCGCTTGCCAAACAGATAATGGTTCGATCCGCAATCACAAACACCCTCCCATCGCAACGCTTTCCCGATGCGCAGCGCTATCTTCGCGCGCCGTCGGATCATAAATATCGGGATCCTCGGCCGACTCCACAGTGGCCGCAGGCGTCACCTTAATATCTTCGTACCCCAACAATCGTTCCACCAGGCGCAGTCCCGGACCCGGCTGAAAACGCCGAGCAACCAACCCAGCCCCCGCCCGACCAATAGCCTCGGCCCATGACCGATCATTCAACAGGCTCAACACGGCCCTAGCAAATTCGGATTCTGATGCCGCGACCAAGTATTCGTTCCCGTTCCGCCCGCCAATTCCCTCGGCCACACAGGGCGTCACCACGCAAGGAACTCCCATAGCCATTGCGTTCAAAACCTTAATCTGAACCCCGCGTGCCAGACGCAATGGGGCCACGTTAACCCGCATACGTTGCAGATATGGTTCCACCGCCGGGACCGTACCAGTCACCCGCACAACGCGTCCATCGTCCAGACGGCGAATCGTCCTACTTGGAGATCGCCCGACAATCCACCATTGGGCCTCCGGCCGGCGCTGTTGAATCAGTGGCCAGATTTTCTGATAAAACCAGCACGCCCCGTCAATATTGGGGCCATAGTCCATGGCCCCGAGGAACCCCACGACCTGTTGTTCGGGCAATACCCATTCCCTTTCGCCCGCCATATGGGGTTGAAATTCAGATTCCGGCAGGGTTACCCCTTCGAGAATATGCGTGCGGCAGCGTAATTCATCATCGGAGATCAAAGCCGCCTCTCGTTCGCTGATCAATATGGTGGCGTCAAAAGCTTTGAGCCACTGGCGTTCGCGGCCGGCCAGGCGGCGCGCCTCGGTCGCATAAATCCAGCGACTGGGCCAACGTCCGGTCTCGGCGGATTCTGCCCATTTGCGACTATCCAGGTCATCCATATCCAGTACATGACGAGCGGCCGGGACACTCAGGGCCAGAGGGGCCATGCTTGAGGAGAACGCCAGCACCGCATCAAAGCGATGCTGCCGGGACCATTCCATCACCCGACTACGCAATAGACGGCTTGAGAAATAGCCTTCGGTGGCGGTCCGTCCGCGGGCCAGAGTCACCAGGGCGCGTCCCGCGGCCTTGACTCTATCGAGCGGAACGGCCTCAACCGCTCTACATATCCGGCTCAATTCGCGCAGTGAGCGTCGCACCGTCGCGCCCCGCGCCCCGTAGGGCACGGCGTCAAGAAATCCGGCACACCAGACCTCGTGCCGCCGGGCCAGATACCGCAACAGGGTATCGACCCGGAGCTTGGCCCCACGATCCGGTGGGCAGGGTAACCGATGAGCCAGGAACAAAAGTTTCATGATTCGCTTCGTATATTCTTATACACGTTTCACTAATCGTTCATCCATCCAACAAACCGACACTACTGCCTCCCCTCCCTGGTCGTGCGGCCGACCGGTATCTCCTCCCCCTAGCCAGGTATAGATTTCGCCAACCAGGCACCAAGCGGGCGGGTGACCGCCAAAGGCAGCTTCGGCCAGACCCTTCGGGCCAGCTTCAGACGCGGGTTGTCCGGCTGAAGGTCCGGCGTTTTCCCGCCCCGGGGCACATAATATTGATAATGCAGCGGAGTCGGCTCGAATCCCTGGAACCGCTTAAAATTGAATGACCCCTCGTTATCTGTCCGGGATCTTCCGAAATCGAACTCCCGGCAGCCGAGCTCGACACCCCGCTCCATGGCCGTCAGATACAGGAAATTGTTCGGATGATATTTCTCAAATCGCTCGTCGCAGCCCGCAAAATAGGGCAGTAACGTGCGGCCGTAGATAAAACTGACCAGCCCGGCAATGGGCCGACCACGATGGCGCACCAGTTGCACGAGATGCCGAATCGGGCCGCTCTGATCGTCGCATGCCGTAGCGGTCCGCTCGATCAAAGTCTGGAAAAACCTGGCGGGATAGTTGATCGAGCCGAGGCGGCGCATGCTCTGACTGTAGAGCGCCCATACTTCGTCCAGATGGCAGTCATCAAATTCGACAGTTAACCCGTAGCGTTCTCGCCCCTGGCGGGCGGCAGCCCGGGCCTTACGCGGTAAAGCGGGCAAAACTGATTCGGGCGTATCGGGCAAATGCTTGCGAAACGTCACATAGCGACGCGCGACGGGCAGTTCCGGCCATTGCGGCTCCATCGAGCGAATATCGATCCACTGGGCTCCGATGCGGTCGGCCATTTTTTGGGCATAGGCCAACAAGGCACGATGGGATTCCTCATCGTCCGCCAGGGTTCCCCCGTAGATCGCATAGGGCACGCTGACAAGCAAGGTACCAGCCAGACGGCTGTTAATTTCAGTAAGGGGGAATACGCCGACGAGGCGATCCTCTCGCCAAGCCGCCAGATAACGCAGACTGTGTCCGAACGCGTCCTGGACCGCCTCCGCCCAGGTCACGGTATGAAACAGGGTACCGCGCGGATGACGGGCGACATAAGCCTCCCAGGCCTGTCTCGTCGAATTGTCCAACTTAGTGATCCGCAACGGCATGCCATTCCTCTTTGGTATTATTTTCCGAGTGCCGTAAGGCATTTCCGGTTTACCGGTATCGTTTTCGGTTTTCAGGTCGCACGCTCAAAAGTTCGGGGCAAAATCGCCGTGCCCCTCATACAGCGCCGATTTGGTTAAATCGCCCACCAGAATTCCACCGGCCACGGTAATGTTGTTGACCTGTAGCGTTTTAACGCATTTCTGGAGGACAGGCTCGGGCGTACTGTTCATGCGGATCACCAGCATAACGGAATTACACAATGCGCCGATCAATCCAACATCGGCGTACGGATCGATAGGCGGAGTATCCAGCAGACCGTAATGGAACCGCTCGCGCAACTCCTTGGCCAGGGCCACCGCCCGTCCGCCAGTCATCAGTTCGGTCATACTCGATTCGTTGACCTGTCCGGCGGGAACCAAGAACAGGTTCCGTCGGACCAGAGACTGGCATACCTCGCTCAGCGATTTTTCACCGCGTAAGATTTCCGCGACCCCCGGCTGATCCTCGACCTGGAAAGTCCGGCTGAGTCCGCGGTTACGCAGATCGAAATCAACCATGATTACCTGCAAATGACGCAGCTCAGAAAGGCTGAACGCCAGATTCGCGGTAGTTACGGTTTTTCCTTCCCGGGGCCAAGCGGAACTCACGCCGAAAATGCGAGGGCGGTATTCTGCATTACTGGTCAACAGACGGGTGCGTACCTCGCGGTATTTCTCGGCGATCTCGGAATTGGCTTCATGGAAGGCCACCACGCTCCGCGGTACCCGCTCGGCAGTAAGAGCCGCAGCCGATAACTCCGGTAAATCGCTCGCTCGCGAGGGATCCCGAAGCGATGGAGGGCGCAACATATCGGTGAGATCTTCCGGGCTGAAGGGTTCCGAGTTTTCGGGCAATGATGTGCCGTCTACCATCATGGCACCGTCCGTACCAGAGGTAGTCTGCTGCGCCCGCCGGCCCCGTTCTTCCTGGGCTCGTTTTAATGCCTCGGCTATCCGTCCCATAAATACCTTGACTTCTTTCCGTCTATCCTTTTCCAATACTCCATTATCCTGGCCACAGCCCACTCATACGGTTAAGGAGATGGCTGTAAACCAACGGTCGCTCCAGGCTGAGATAGACCATGACCCCTAAGCCCACTACCACTAGAGATTCACTAAAAGCCAGGAACCCCAGAACCCGGGTCTGATAATTGCCAGTACGTCTTCCCAGACGGATTTCGTTAACCGTACCCAGCACCGGAATCCCTAACGCCTCCTGGACGCGCATTGGATTACGGAATGAACGGTCAAATACCTCGCGGAGGAAGGTGCAGGCGACAGCCAAAGCCAAGCCCACCACCGCGCTCAGGAAGTAGACTCCCTTAAGAGCCGGGGCACTGGGCTTAGTCGGAGCGCTGGCGTCCAGCAAGGTTAGGAAACTGGTACCCCGATCCTCCTCATCCGCGTTCAATACCCGTTCCATTTCCTCAACGTTCTGTCGGTAACGCCGCATATGACCGAGTTCCGTTTCGAGATTCATTCTGAGCATCAGGTATTCGTGCTGGCGACTGGGCAACTGCCCTCGTTCTTCTTCCAGGCGGGCATGTTCCTGACGGGCGACATTGATCTGTTCATCCAAGGCGACCAGCTCATTGTTTATGGTTTGCAATTGCACTTCCACTTGTCCACGCTGGGCCTCGATAGGGTTAGTCGCCAGGATATTCGGCGTCGTTGCATTGAAATTCCGACCTTCAATGTGCTGGGGAACCTGGGCGATCCGTTCCTGCAGCATACCTTGTTTATCATTAAGGCTCTTGACCACGGGGTGAAAATCGGTACGTCCGTTGATGGTCTTTTCCTCGTCGATCTTCTTGCGTACGTCTTCGATCTCGCGCCAGAGTTGCTGGAATTCGGGATTAACCATAACACCGGCTTCCAGACCCGACGGCCGACTTGTCGGCCCCTCCGAACCGGCGGCCAAGGCTTGATCCAATACGCTCAGAAACCGTTCATGTTCGTTGCGATTGGCCTCCAGGATTGCGCGTTTCTGCTCGCGCTCCAGCAGGCGGGCCTCCGCTGCTTTGATTAGCGCGTCGAGCTGGCCTACCGCCGCGGGATCGACACCCGGGTAGCGACGGTTCATTTCACTTAACTGCACCTCCATGCGAGACACCTTTTCCTTGGCGTTTTCGCACTCTTTTTGGAAATACTCGTACGATTCTCGTAGCTGCCCTTGAACCCGTCCGATTATGAATTCCTTATAATTGTCCTTCAATTGATTGATCATCAGGATCGCCAGTTGCGGCTGCTTGCCGACATAGCGAATCTGAATCAGGTCCATGGTAGGGCTGGTTTCCATAAATCCGACGTTGATCTGGCGGTTCCAAGATTCGATAATGTCCTGCTCTCGATGCTGCCCTTCCAAAGTAAGCTGCCCATTCTCATCCCGAGGCAAATTCTTGGTCATGCCGATCTGGGCCATAGCGCGGCTCATCGCGTGATAACCACACATATCCACCCGTAATGATTTCCTATAGGTATTGAAATCGTAGGGAGTGCGGGTCGTAATCAACTTGGTGATCACATCGTGGTCCTGCCGCTGGATGATACTACTGACCATGTACCGTCGAGGCAGAAACATACTGGCGCTCAGGGCGACAATCAGGCCGGTCAACAGAGGAATGATGAAAAACCATTTACGCAATGCCATCACGCTGACCAGCTTGCCGAGCATATTCTGCAAATCGCTGGTCGGCGAGTCGCCTTGAGCCGGTCGGGGGGTGATTCGTTGCCCCAGTATAATAGGTGTCGCGTTGGTACTCATAGGTATCTCGGCCTTGCCAATAGCATCCCTGGCTTACCTGGGGAGCATCGGCGAATACGAATAACGCCGCCGAGGCGGTGCTCGGTAGCCCCAATAATTGTCATCGTTCCAGTGTTTATAAGTTTCCGTGGTCCACTTCACGTCAGCCGGCATTTGGTAGGCAGCCAGCACCGGAGAAATCGGGAAAAGAACCTCTTGAACGCGTAACCCGATCCATCCCAACACGGTCGGCGGCACATAGATGATATCTCCGTCCTGCAGCAAGTAGTTGTCCCGCAGGTCTCCACCCTGCTGCATACGGTCGACATCGATAATGACCTTGTGCCGCTTGTCCGGGTCTGGACTGGGGCGAATCAGCTCAATACGCCCCCGCCAGGCGAGGAATGTCGGCTGAGCTCGGGCCAGAACGTCCAGCACGGTATCGCGTCCCGTGAACGGAACCGGCCCCTTCATGCCGACTTCGCCGAAGACGTAAATATTTTTACTGGCATGATTCACCACCCGGACCTTAACTTCCGGCTGATGGTAGTAGCGAGCCAGAGCCCCCTCCAGCTTGGCCGCCACTTCCTTCGGGGTGAGCATGGATACCTTCACCTCGTTGATCAGTTGCAGTGATATCTTGCCATCGATATCCACGGTCTGAATTTCGCCGTCCACTTCCGGACAGGTAGCCGACTCGATGGCGATCACATCCGGCGGTTCGATACGATATATACTGGAAACCACATCGTGGTCGTGAGCCTGGACAAAGACCTTGAGATCTTCGTACTTGGGTGGGGCGCAACCGGCCCCGGCCAACCCGCAGGCAATGCATACGGAAATGGCCAAGCCGACTTGATATGCTTGATAGAAACCCATCCTTGTCATCCTTGACTCCAGACGCCACTCGGGCGAATTCCTTTTCGACCCCCCGGGCAAACCGAACGCGACATATCAAAACGCCGGTCCGGGTCATCCTTTTATCCCTCATCGGACGTAAACGGGCGGCGTTCGACTTATCTATCGTTTTTTTTAGGGCCTTTAATCACTATCTCAAGAGCACCGAAACCCGGTCCGATATATTCGCAAGATTTGCTTCGTCGGACGCAAGTCCGATAACTGTGGCGGATCATCAGGACGGTCTGTTCCGGAGAATGTGGCATGTATTGTAATCATTTCAAGATCAAGCGACTGCCTTTTAATAACACGCCGGATCCGGCTTTTTATTACAGCACGCCGGATCACGAGGAAGCCTTGGCCACGTTGCAGTTCGCCGCCCAACATCGCAAGGGTTTTGTACTGGTCACCGGCGAAGTCGGAGCGGGCAAAACCCTGATAGGGCGAATGTTCCTGCGGCAGATTGACACGGGAGCCGCTACCGCGGTGATTAATCACACCCACTTGAATGGCCAACAACTACTGTTCGCCATCTGCCGGGAATTGAATCTGCCCATGGAGGCCGGTTCCGGCAATGTGGAATTAACCCAACTATTGCAGGATTACCTGCTCGAACAATATGCCCGCGGTCGCTCGGTAGTCGTATTGCTCGATGAAGCCCAGAACCTTCCTGACGCAAGCTTCGAGGAATTGCGCATGCTCGGCAACCTCGAAGCCGACGACGCCAAGCTATTACAGGTCTGTATTCTCGGACAGCCCGAACTCCGCGATCACTTCCGCCGGAGCAGCCTCAAGCAGTTCGAGCAACGCCTATTCCGCCGTTTTCACCTGCCCGCATTAAATCTGGAACAGACCCTCGGATACATCAACCATCGCCTGGTCGTGGCCGGAGCTGCCGATCCGAATTTGTTCACACCCGAAGCGATCCGCCGTATATTCACGGTTTCCCAAGGAATTCCCCGGGTCATCAATCATCTTTGCGACAATGCCCTGCTAACCGCCTACGGGCAACAGAGTAACGTCGTGGATGAAGCCATCATCGATCAGGTGACGGAGCAGGACACCCCGACAGCCACACCGAAGGAGATAATCAAGGGGGACTCGGATGCACGCTTAACAGCCGAGGCCCGGGTCGAAAACGAGTCGCGATCCCGCCGCGTTGAGCGACGGATCGAACAGATCTACGGCAGCGCCCCGACTCTGACGGAAACCATGCTGGCCGAACCACTGATCGACGCCGAGGAATCCAGCCGCCTAAGCACGCTGGTCGAAGAGGAAATCAGCAATCTCCAGGAACGCATCCTGGCCCTGCATGATAACCCGCACGTGTCTCAGGTAGACTTAGAAACAATATGCAGTAAACAGGACGAATTACAGAAAATCGTGGGCGGCGCCTCTACCCGCTGGCTGGTCGCCAAGGAACGCATCGAAGCTTATCGAAACGAACTGCATACGGCCATCGATAGCCTCGTTGACCGCTGCGACAACACCCAGAACCGACTGGAATCGCTCACCCGGCAGCTACCCTCGAACCATGAGCTGGAGGATCTGCGCCATAAGCGGGCCCAGGAAATCGACCGGCTCATGCAAGAAGTGAAAGGCCAACGCAAGGAATTCCGACGTCTCCTGCAGCAAACACAAGAGCAGTGCTCGGGTATGCACCAACGCGTTGACCGCTTGTCCGAGGAGATCGAACAACACAAGGTGGATCCCGCGACGATCTATCGCAACGAACAAGATACCCGGCAAAGCCGCGAACAAATCGAAATCCTGGCGAACCGGTTACATGAACACGCCGCACAGATCAACTCGCTGGAGCAACAGGCGGCCGAGCGGTTCGCGGTTACCCAGCAGGCCATCGCCAACCTGGAAAATCGAACCCCGCAAACCGGCGAATGGCAACGGTTGCGTGCCGAGCATTTGGAAGCCTTGTCCAACGTGTTCGCCAGGTTTCAGGAGGAAAACGAGCGGGTCCAACAATTTCAAGAGACTATTTCAACCCAAACCCAGGGCATCGCCGAGGAGCATAAGGGCCTGATCGATCAACTCGCAGAAAGGATCAACGTCCATATCTCACACATGGACGAGGTCCGCGAACGGTTGTTCAAGCAGTTGACCGACCTGCAGAACCAGATGCGGATCCTGGATCAACGTTTTGCCTCGCGGGAAGAGGTACAGGCTATCGAAAACCAAACCCGCCGCGCTCGGCAGGTAGCCCGGATAGCCTCTCATGTGGCGAAAGCCGCGAAGCAGGAAGGCGAGGCAATAAAAGAGCAAGCCAAGGCGGCCTCACAGGAAGCCACCATCGCCCTTGAAACGGCTACCGCTGCGCAACAGGAAAGCAAGGCAACACGAGAACAAGCCAAGGTGGCCTCACAAGAGTCCGCAGTAGCCTTGGAAATGGCTACCGCCGCTCAACAGGAAGCCCAGACCACGCGGGCTCAGGCTGCAGAAGCCCAGAAAAGCGCCGAAGTAGTCCGGCACGACGTAATCCACGTACAACAGGAGTTACAAGCCGTCCGGGAGAACACCGAAACAGCGCTTCAAACCCAGCAGGCCGATGCCGAGGAAATACGCCGGCAGATTCTGGATCATCGCCAGGCGGTGCATGCCCTGATAGACCATCTGGCTACCGACTGCCGGTCGGCCCAGGAGAAAATCGAGATTTTGGCCGGCACCAAGATCGACCAGGATCAATTAGCCGAGTTGAATGCTCGGCACGAGTCCGATGTGCGCAGCCTGCTGGACCAGCTCAACGCCCACCGTCATGAAATGGATGATCGTTATGAAGCGGTTTTTACCCGGTGGAACCAGACCCGCGAGCAAATCGAGGAATGGAAGACCACCCTGGCCAGTGTCGACGAGATGGAGGATATTCGAGCGAGTCAGGCCAAGGACACGGCGGACATCATGGAAGCCCTGCATCGGCAACGGCTGGATATTGAGGCGGTAGTCGCGAACGTTTCCCAACGTTGCGCAGATACGCTGGAGCAGGTCCGACAACTTCCTGACCAGGTCGCCTCGGCCGAGGAACTCGAAGCCATTCGGACAGAGCATAACCGGCGAATTCAAGAACTCTGCGGGAATCTGGCTACTGATAAAGCCGATATTGAGCAGGCTATCCGCCAGGTTGAGGACCGCTGCACCATAACGCACAACGCCCTGCGGGAGCTGGCCGACAGCGCCGCCTCCAATGCGGACGTTGAACAGCTTCGTGACGAACAGAGCAAACAGTTGCACCATGTGCTCGAGCGTATCGAGCAGGAAAGTAACGAACATCAGAGTCATGTGGATAATCTGAACCGGCGTTGGGAGAATCTAAGGGACAGCGTTTTGAACCGGCTGGATCAGGACAACCACGCGCATCGCCATCAGGTTGACGAGCTGACCAAGCGGTGGGCCAACTTGACTCGGAACGTTCGGAAACTGGCCTCGATTACCACGCCGGCTTCCACATTCCATACCGCTCAGCGTACCTTGTCGGAAAGTCTGCAGGAACTGGGTGAACAAGTGGTGGCCGTCAGCAACAAGCAGGAGCAGGATCTGCATATCCTGATCGACAAACTGCAACAAACCGCTGCCCGGCTAGACGCGATCGAGAGTAACGGAGTTCAGTCCGCAGTGCAGATCCAGATGAGCCCGCAGGTTGGTATCGAACTCGGTGAGTTGATCCAATCGGCCGAACACCTACGAGAGCAACTCGGTACCAGCCTCGCCCAGGCCGGCTCCGTATCCGAACAGCTACAACACGTATCGGGCCAGGTACAGGGCGCCTTGGCACAGTGGAATGAACAAGCCCAGAGCATACATGAGCAAACCGATCAACTTCGCTCCTCGGCCCGGGTGGCCGCCAATGTGCTCAAGGCTATGCAGGAATGCAGCCGGGTGGTCGATGCTAAAATCAAATCACAACGTTGGCAAACGGAATTGCAACGAGGCGAAACCCTGGTCGGCCGTCTGGAACAGGCCACCGCCCAAGGTCAGACCGTCTGCCAACAGCTTCAGGCCGCCCTGGCCGACTTCGAAGCATGTGAACGGCAGGCTGATGATTGGAACCATAACCGTCAGCAGGCACAACAGTTAGGCCGCCAGCTTGCCTCACTGCTGAGTCAGGCGCAATCCTCCTCAAGCCGCATGGAGAAATCGCTTTCCAACCGCCAGCAGTTGTTGCAGGCCATCGCCCACAATACGGCCTCGCTGGCCGATGTCATCCGCACCGCCCGTGATGAAACCGAGCCGCCGAAAAGCCGATTTTCGCAGCCCGAGGTGCTAATCAGTTGCGAATGACCCACTATCGGCCGCAGTTAACCGCCTGCGGCACCGGTCAATGTCCAATGGGCTAAGCGAATAAGGCTCTCCCGGCGCACCGGCGCGTGAACAGCACGGTGAAGAACCTTATCGTACGTATCCAGCCATTTAGGCCCGATATCGGCAGCCCGAACCACTGCCCGAGCGTTTTCCACGCATTTCTGTCGTAATACATTGTCTTCCAAAGCTTCCCGGATCCGGACGGCCAAGTCGTGCATATCCCCTGATCGACATAAGAATCCGGTTTGTTCGTCGGTGATCCATTCCCGGACGGCGGGCACATCAGCGGCCACTACCGGGACACCGAGCGCCATCCCCTGTACCAAACCACCGACCGGAATATCCTCTATCGCCGGAAACACCAGCAGATCGGACAGGCCAAGTATGTGTCCGAAGGAAAACCGCTCCCCGCATGTATGAAAGGCTTCAGGGCAATACATCGTCGCAATAAAGTCCTGCAACCTACGCTGCTCGCGGGAAACGCCGGGGATCACCAGATGGAGGTTCGGTCTGATTTTACGCAACACCGCCATCGTCCAGACCGCGAAGAATTGCCCACCAGCACGACTTGGCGGTTCCGCGGTCAATAGCACATTGGCGTCCTCCGGCAAGCCAAGATCCGTACGACGTACAATCTTACCACTCGTATCCGCCCGCAAAGGATTAATCACTGGTGGCAGAACGGTTACGTTGCTTTTTGCTACCCCCGCCGCGACCAGGCGCCTGGCTAGCCCCGCTGATGTGCAAAGGATGCTTAGCCCTTCTGTCTCCCCGGCCCAGTCGCAGCACCAGCGCCTTGCCTCCATGACCTCCGCCGGATCAACCAAGGTAAGTACCAAGGAAGACTCGCCATTACAGGCATAACCAGCCAAGGGCAACGCGGCCGTACCCCAAGCATGGACGACCGCTGGGCTACTACCACGCAGAATAGTCCGGATCGGCTTAGGCAGATTTAATAACCCACCCGGTACATGTTCACAAGGTACGTCATCGGGCACCCTAAGTCCGGGCGGAGCGGCACCCCATATAATCACCCTTTGCCGCATACGGCTGGCTTTCGTAAACGCGAGCAACTCAGACAGCAGTATCGCTGCCTCAGCAGGCGCGTTCTCAGCGATAACATGGGTAAGGGTCAAGGTCATGGCCATTGATCTTCACCTGCCATGACCATTGGATCAAGTCCTGACACACAAGGAAACATCTTTTTCCCAGATATGACACAGTCCGGCAGGCCTGTCGGGATAATCCTTGAGACACTGAACCTCCCCCCCGGATCGTTCAAATGCGCGGATATATCCCCCTTTAGCATAGTAGCATTCTGTTTCTTTCCGATTATGATGAGCACTGATTCAGCTCGGTAGAGAGGTATTTATCAATTGGCAATCTTGTTGATAATTCATACTATGTTTACCACGTTGTACGCTACCCAATACATGTCCGTGGACCAATAGGGCTGTCGACGAAGCAGATTCTTTCGTAATGAGGCACTCTAATGAATATGCAAAAAGAAACACACACAGGGGCGGGACGAAGCCGTTTTTCGATCATCGTTCTGTCGATCACCATCATCTCCGCGGTGATGGTGTATGGGGTGACGGCTCTGCTGATGGATATTTTTGAGCATAAGCAGGAGGCCAAGCACCCATTCTTCCGGGTGGTGGAGCTGACCGACGAGACGGAAGACCCGGCCATCTGGGGCCAGAACTTTCCTTTGCAATACGATGCTTACCGGAGGACCGTGGACCAGGAACGTACGCGTTTCGGCGGGAGCGAGGCCATGCCCCGCACGCCCACCGAAGCCGATCCGCGCTCCGTCGTGGCCCGCTCGAAATTGGAGGAAGATCCGCGATTGAAAACCATGTGGGCCGGCTACGCCTTTGCCGTCGATTACCGGGAGGCCCGCGGCCACGCCTACATGCTCGAGGACCAGACATTTACCCTACGTCAGCAGGTCGCCGCCCAGCCGGGCACCTGTCTGCACTGCCACGCGTCGGTGTATGCTCCATACATGAAACTCGGCGACGGCGACCTGATCGCCGGTTTCGCGAAGATGAACGCCATGCCCTTTGAAGAAGCCCGCCACCTGGTCACTCATCCGATAACCTGCCTTGATTGTCACGACCCGGATACCTTGCAGTTGCGGATCACACGTCCGGCTTTTATCGAGGGAATCCGGGCCTACAAAGCCTTTCAGGGAATCGAAAACTACGACGTGAACACCATGGCCACCCGCCAGGAAATGCGGTCTTACGTCTGCGGGCAGTGTCACATTGAATACTACTTCAAGGGACCGGAAAAGCGATTGGTCTATCCCTGGTCGAAAGGGATCAAGGTCGAGCAGATGGTGGCCTACTACGATGAGATCGACTTCAAGGACTGGACCCATGCCGAAACGGGGGCGCCGGTGCTCAAGGCTCAACACCCGGAATTCGAGATGTGGAGCCAGGGAATCCATTGCCGCTCGGGTGTGGCCTGCGCCGATTGCCATATGCCCTATCAGCGTGTCGGGGCCATGAAAATCAGCGATCATCACGTGCGCAGCCCGCTGCTGAACATCAACAACGCTTGCCAGACCTGCCACCCGGTCCCCGAAGCCGAGCTTAAGGCCCGGGCCGAACGTATCCAGGAAACCACCTTACATCTGCGCAACCGAGCCATGGACGCCCTGATTGCGTTGATCGGCGACTTGAAAAAGGCCCGTGATGCCGGAGCGAATGACGAACACCTGGCGGCCGCGTGGGATTTTCAACGGAAAGCTCAGTTCATGATCGATTTCGTGGAGTCGGAGAATTCCAGCGGATTCCACGCTGGTCAGGAAACCGCCCGTATTCTGGGAGAGTCGATAGATTATTCCCGTCAGGGGCAGGTGGCCTTGCGCGATTCCCTCGGCACACCTTGATCGCGGATCTTTTTGCATAACAAAAAAAACGCCCGGCTCGTCGCAATACGAACCGGGCGTTTCATTATCAAGTAACAGTGTGATGCCGGGCAACAGATTGCTCTGTTACACGCCCCGACTAATCGGGACCGAGAACATGCTGATATTTAATCGACGACATATTGAATCGGGCGAACCGATTCGCCGTCAATTTTCCAGATTATCCTCTAGAAAGGAGGTGATCCAGCCGCAG
>JAAYCU010000118.1 GCA_012729595.1 Phycisphaerales bacterium | reverse complement strand
TGTCGCCAGGGATTGGGCCGACGAGCCGGCCTTACAAGAGGAAGCGCTGGAACTGGATTCTTTCGGACGCTGGTTTCTGGCCCGGGGCCAAGTGCAGTTGTGTTGGGAGGAGAACTTTGATTGGCGAGGCGATGTCCGGCAAGCCGGCGGTGGCGTTCTGCTCCATCAGGGTTATGAGCTGATCGATCTGCTGGTGCAATTAATGGGGTTACCGGACAGCGTGTACTCGGCAATGGCCAATGTCTCGCGCCCCGGCGGTCGGTATTCCTACGACACGGAAGACACGGCCGCGGTCATCTGTCGTTTTACCGGCGGCGCGGTTGCCACCCTGCATGCCTGCTGGACAGTCGGCCCGGATAATTGGTCGTTGGAGTTATTCGGCACACAAGGTACGCTGATCATAGAGCGTGAGCAGGTGGTAACACGCGATCGTTCGGGGTTAGTACAAAGTCAACGGCAAACGCGCGGGGGTGATCCCCTGGCGGGTCAGATCGAATCTTTCCTGGCCGCCTTGGGTAACCCTCCACCCCGTTTCTCCTCGACTCTTAGGCAGCACTTGCCGGCCATGGCGGTGATGCAGGCAGCCTATCTCTCCGCCCGCACCGGGCAGCCCGAAAGCCCTAGTCGTATTTTCGAAATGCATGACATCAATGAAACCTCCGCCAACGGTTAGTCGTATGCAGGCGATTCTTTTTCCGCCACGACATACAAATTCTATCGTGAAGGCCGAAGTTTATTGCATAGGCTACCGATCGCCATATCATAATGTGCGCAAATCATGCACGTACGAACTATTGATCAAATCGGAGGCGAGCAGCATGGGCCTTACGATTGCGGTTCCGCGGCATCAACCGCGCTGGTAAATGGTCCGGCGGCGGTTTCGGTGACAATCCGGTCGCCGTGGCGGACCATATCGGGGCAGGACACGATAGCGTGGTCCGGCTGGCGGCGGGTGATGGTATAGCCGCGCTGCAGGGTGCGCCGGTAGCTGGTGTTTTCCAGGCGCGTTTCCATGACAGAGAGGGTCTGCGCAAGCATTTGCATGCGACGTTGCCCCGCGCGGTTCAGATGTTGCTCAAGCTGCGAGATCTTCTCGATATACCGTTGGATACGCTCGAGCGGATGGCGTCTTTCCAGACGGTTCCGAGCAACTTCGAGGCCTTGCTGACGCTTGCGCAGCCATTGAGTTAAAACCCATTGCATACGATGAGTGATGGTATCCAAACGGTTTTGCTGGAGACGTAAGAACGCGCTGGGTTGGATCGCGCTTATGACCATTTCCATTTGATGCAGACGCTGACGGGCCAGCCCGATTCGCCGCTGGCCGGCGTAACGTAAACGGGCGGAGGCTTCATCGACACGTTGATCCGCCTTACGAACTGGAATCAGCGGATCGCGCAACCATGCCGTCTGGTATAATACCTCGAAACGGGCATGGGCCAGATCCAATTGATGACGAACAGCGCGGCCGGCCCGTGTTTTCAGAGTGTTCAACAGGGCCAGAACCTCATCGAGAACAGGCACGGCCAACTCACCGGCGGCCGTAGGAGTCGGAGCCCGCAGGTCGGCGACCAAGTCGGAAACGCTCACATCCACTTCGTGGCCGACAGCGCTGATGACCGGAATACGACTAGCATAGATGGCCCGGGCAACCATCTCCTCATTGAACGCCCAGAGGTCTTCGAGCGATCCGCCGCCCCGGCCGACGATCATGACATCGATACCGCCGAGCCGCTCGGCCTGATCGTTCAGCCGACCGATGGCCGCCGCAATGTCCTCGGCCGCGCCTTCACCCTGCACGCGCACGGGGTACAACAACACGGATACGCATTGAAACCGCCGCTGCAAGGTGTGCAGAATATCGCGGATGGCCGCGCCCGTTTCGCTGGTCACTACCGCGATGCGTCTTGGAAAACGAGGGATGGGTTTTTTGCGTCCCGGATCGAATAGCCCCTCGCGGCTCAGTCGATCGCATAGTTGGCGAAAGGCCAGCTCGAGGGCCCCGACGCCGCGCGGCTCCAACTTTCGGATATAAAACTGGTATTGCCCGCGCGGTTCATAAACGTCCACGCTGCCGGTGGCGATGACCTGCAATCCGTCGGCGGGTTTGAATTTGAGACTCGCCACGGCCGAGCGCCACATCACCGCGCGAATCTCGCTGCTCTCGTCCTTGAGGGTCAGATACAGATGCCCGCTGGCCGGCCGGGTGAGATTGCTGATTTCGCCGGTCAGATGGATGGTCCCCGGAAGATGATCGGCCAGGGCTCGCTTGATGGTTGCGTTGAGCTGACTGACGGTCATGGCCGCCAACCCGGGCGCGGATTTATCGAGGCCGGTCATGCGGGCCGGATCGAACAGGGACCGTTGCGGATTATTGCCCTTCGTTGCTATCGAAGCTCTCCATATCCTCCAAGTCAGTTCCCGCAACACAGATGCGTTTTATTTCTACCGCCCGCCCGGTCTGATCGTCAACGCCGACTACGATACCACACAGGCGCGGATCGCCGGTGGCGACATCGAACGGTGCGGGCAGATTCGTCATGAAATGCTTGAGTACCCGGTCCTTACGGCGCCCAAGTATCGAACGATACGGACCGGTCATACCCAAATCGGTTATGTAGGCGGTTCCGTCCGGGAGGATGGTCTCATCGGCGGTCTGCACATGAGTATGGGTACCGAACACGAGGCTTACCCGTCCGTCGAGGTGCCAGCCCATGGCCACTTTCTCGCTGGTGGCCTCGGCATGCATATCGATTACCACAATGCGCACGTCGGACGGCACCTGCCGCAAAACCTCGTCGGCGGTGCGGTATGGGCAGTCCGCCTGCGGACGCATGTACAAACGACCTACGATGGAGACGACGGCGACCCGAGGGCCTAATCTGGTTTGATAGATGGCCACGTTTCGACCAGGCGAGGTCGGCGGATAATTTGCGGGTCGTACGATATTATCCGCCTTTTCCAAAACTGGGATAATATCCATTTTACGATAGACATGGTCCCCCAGGGTAATCAGGTTGACCCCGTAGCGGAGCAGTTTGTCATAGAGTTGCGGGGTCAGACCGGAACCGGCGGCGATGTTTTCCGCGTTGCAGATCACGCAGTGAATTTCGTGTTGCGCGATCAGATTGGTCAAGGTCTGAGAAAGGACATACCGCCCCGGCCGCCCGACCACGTCTCCGATGCATAACAGATTAATCCGCATAAAAAGCGTTTCCAGCCACGATCCTGACACTATGATATCCGTACGCAGCTAATAGTAAGGCTAATGAGTGTTCCTCGCAAACTACGCCGAGATTTATATTTACGGTCTTGGACGAAGAATAAGAGCATGTAGGGTTAATACCCTATACTGATCTAATAAAGAATGGTCGAAATAATTACTGTTCACCGTCTGATGAACAATGTAAGGGCACGTACGTCTAATTATTATCTGGCTGGCATGGGCACTATGTATCTAGAAGAAGCAAGTTTTGACCAGATGGCGTCCAGTCGTTCCCTGGAACCGCCGGGCGAGCAGCGAACGATTACGATACTGCTGGCCGATGACCATTTCCTGCTTCGGCAGATGCTGACGGAATCGTTGCAACGCGAGCCGGATTTGCGTGTCCTGGCGGATGTGGGCAATGCCGCCGAGGCGGCGGAGCTGGCCGCCACGCTGCAGCCGGACGTTATCCTGATGGACATCGATATGCCGGGGCTGAGCTGTTTCGAGGCGGCTCGCGGCATGCAGCAGGACAATCCGAACAGCCGGGTGATTTTCCTGAGCGCATTTTACCATGATCGCTATATCGAACAGGCCCTGGATGCCCAAGCCTGGGGCTACGTGACCAAATCGGAGCCACGGGAAGCGCTGATCGAGGCGATTCGCCAGGTGGCGGACGGGAGCTTTTATTTTTCACCCGAGGTCAAATCGCGCATCATTATTGACCAGCAGGCAGTGCGGCTGGGGCATCGGGGATACAGTCGGGCGGCAATGTTGACGCCGCGCGAAATGGAGGTTCTGCGCGGCTTGGCACAAGGGCTCTCGAAAAAAGACATCGCCGAATCGATGCGGATCGCGGTAAATACGGTCAACCGACACAGCCATAGTTTGATGTGCAAGCTGGATATCCACGACCGCGTCGGTCTGGCCCGGTTCGCCATCCGCGAGAAGCTGATTGATGCCTGACGCGGCGAGGGGACAAAACCGCTACGTCAGGAAATCGCGGGACGGCCAAGATAGTGCTATATAGAGCTACTTGCTCCTACGGGCCATAAATCATACCCGCTCGATAATAAGCCCGACTTATGCGCCGAGCCCCTCCGCTATCCGGGCATCTATTCCAGGATGTCGCCATCCGTTAATTCGCTTTTCATTTCCGCGTTGATATCGGCTAAAATAAGTATAGGTCGGTTTTCGTCGTATGGACGATCGGCCTTTACGAGGGGAACGAGTAGTCATATACCATTGCCAATGGGAGGTGGGTATGCCACAGGCCTACGTGGATCCGGCGGAGTTGCGGCGTTTTGCCCGGGATTTGAAGCGATTCACCTCCGACCTGCAAACCCTGATGGCCGGCTTGCAGTCGCGCATGCATACCCTCGAAAAAAGCTGGCGCGATCAGGAACAACGCAAGTTCGCCGAGGAATTCGACCAGACGATCAAGACCCTGGGCCGGTTTTTCGAGCTGTCCGATCGGCACGTGGCCTTCCTGATGAAAAAGGCCGGCCACATCGAGGAGTACTTGCAGCAGCATTAGTCGCAGGATTGGTCATGGGACGATGCGCAGGTTGAGGCCCAGCATGACGACTAAGCCGCACTCGAACCGACGAGGAGGAGACACGGAGAGGGAGCAATAACGGTAGTACGGGGGGTTGTCCAGAAACGTTTGCCAGAGGATATGGGCATGAGCGAACAGGCCCGAGTGGATTCGGTCGAGCGGTTGCAGACCTTCCGCGTTCAACTCTGCCGGTCCGCCGAATCGATCGAGACGGCCCTGTCGGAGGCTGAGCAGGACATCCATCGCACGCGCAACTGGTTGCACCAGGACCAGCAGACCTACTGGAAGAGTGAGTTACGCAAGCGCACGGAGCTGTATCATCGGGCCAAACTGGCCCTGAAACGCCGGCAAAACGAGAAAACACCGCTGGGCGGGCACTATTCGTATGTCGATGAGAAGAAAGCCGTGGACGCGGCCAAGCGGCGGCTGGAGGAGGCCGAGCAGAAGATCGCCAACGTGCGGCGCTGGCTGCGGCAACTGGACAAGGAAGCCGATGAATACAAGGCCGTGGTCCAGAGGCTGGGACGGTATATGGAGGCAGACGTGCCGCGAAGTCTCGCCCGCCTCGACCAGATGATCGCCGCGTTGGAGGCATATTTCACGGTGGGTGTACCGATCGAGGAGAGGCTGGCGACGGCCGGGCCGGTGGCCGGCGGCATGGCCCGCGCGGAACCCATGCCGCCGCCCGAGCTAGCGGCGGTCGATTATCGCAAGTTGCGCGAGCGAACCCCCGAGCCGGCTATGCTCGACGGTCGGCCGATAGAAAAGCCGCCTTTCACGGAGTTGAAATGGCCTCGGATCGAGCCGGCCCAGCGCGAGGATATCCTCGATCTGGACCTTGAGTACAGCCCGGTTTCACCGCTGGACAAGGTCGTGCTGGCGGCCGATTGCTGGGAACGGGGGCGGGTTTATCTTGAACGGGTGGCGTTACCCTCGCGGCCGGCAGGGTGCTGGTATGTTGGGACGCGCGAGGGGGGGGCGGACGCCGAGCCGGTCGCCGTACAGGTGGGGGAGATTCTGCGGCAGCGACCGGATTGGGCGGAAATCCTGAATCTGGCCCGCGGCGGCCTGGTGATATTGAACGGCAACAGTCTGGAGGCGGTCCTCGATGAACGGGACCGGCAGGTCTGGCCGCCGGCGGAACCTAAAGCGAATACATCCGCGCAAGGACAATCCGCCGACCGCCAGGATGAGAGTTGAACTTGCATGCGTAGGATCGAATAATGAGTGCCAGCTCGGGTAGCGCGAAGCTTAAGCGGGTGATGAAGGATCTAAAAGTATCCTGGGAGGAAACCCTGTTATACTGGCATGACGAAAATAGTCGCCAGTTCAACGAGATGTTCATGGTCGCGCTGCTGGCGGCGTTACGCAGCGCGGAGCTGGGGATGGACCGCTTGAGTGCCGCGTTGAACCAGCTCCGGCGGGATTGTAGTTGAGCGTTGACCCGCGGCCGTCGGGGCCGTGCCGAACGAGCGCCGTAAAATAAGAGTAACCGTCGCATGCGCGATTATCTCGAAGAGTATCTGCACGAGCCGGCCCCGCGGGTGGCGAGCGCGCGCGAGGAACTCGCCCGATCGGCCTTGCGGGAGATCATTCGCCTCCAGGCCGACGCGGTCCAGCCCGCGGAAACGCAGATCGAACGTCAGTATCACAAAAACATCGAGGCCCTGAGCAAGAAATATCAGGAAGAAAACACGGAGATCGAGGAACACGCCCGGACCGCTCGGGAGAAAGCGGACCAGCGCCACGAGGAGCATGTCCGCCAGATTCATGCGTTGCATGAATCGGATATGCGTCTGCTGCAACACAACAATCGAGCGGAAAAAGCCCGGATTCTGCACGAATGCGACACCGGTAAGCGCGCGGCCAAACGCGAACACGACCACGAGGTCTGGCTGGCCGAGACGGTGGCCATCGGCGCCAAGGAAAAGCTGGCCCGTGAATTCGAGCATGTCAAGACTGAAACCCAAAGCCGACGCCGGCAACTGGCCAACCTGACTCAGCGAGCCGAATGGCTGCTGAATGCCTATCAGGTACCTCCGCCACCCGATCTGCCGCCGAAGGAATCGTTGACCTTGCTGTCGGATAACCCCGCGACCGAATTTGACGAGCATTTCGCGACCGCGACGGAAAACGTGGAACGGCTGGAATCGTTGAAGGTGCCGAAGCTTTTCGTGGGCGCTCGACCGGTGGTGAATGTCTCGCTGCTCTGCCTGGCGGCGGTGGGCCTGATGGGCGGCCTTGAGTTTTTACGCATCCCCGGCTGGCCGTCGTTTTGGGTGACCGGGCCGGCAGCGTTGACCCTGATGCTGGCGGTGTCCCTGGTGATCGGTCGGGCTTTGAAGCGCTCGGGGCACGCTCAAATTTACGCCTTGTATCGCCCGCTGCATCGCGCTTTGGGGATGGCCGAGCTGGCCTTACAGCAGCGGATGGTTCTGGCGGAGGAAACGCGGAAGCGCCGCGACGAGGAAGTGGTTGCCCAACAACAAGAGAACCAAGCCTCCGGCGAACGCTACGAAGCGGCAGTCAAGGCGGCCGATACCAAACGGATTGAGTCGCTGCAGAGCCTGGAGGATGCCTACCATCGGCTCAAGGACGAGATCGAGAACCGCCGGGACAGAGGTCTGCAACAGGCCGAAGAGGAATACAACCATCAGTTGCCTAAGCTTGAGGAGCAGCGCGAGCATCGTTTGGCCAAGCTGCGCGCACACTTTGAACAACGCAAGGCGGAATACGAAACGCAACATGCGACCGCCAGGCGGTGCCTGGAGGAGCGCTGGCGGGAAGGTTTGGAGGTATTCAAGGCCCTCCGCGAACGGATGGCCCGTATCGAACCACGCTTGCTGGCCGACTGGCGCGATCCGGTCTGGACCGACTGGACGCCGCCGCGCGATTTTTCCGACGTGATCTGCTTCGGCCGGTTGGAAGTGGATCTCAAGCGGTTGGCCGAGGGCCCGCGCCGGTTGCTCTCATCCGAAACGGGAGATACCGACCGGCTGAGCGTACCGGCCTTGCTTACTTTGCCCGAGCACGGCTCGCTTCTCTTGCAAGCCGGGGCGCAAGGACGGGACGAGGCCATGGCCGCCTTGCGGGCGGTGATGGTGCGGCTGTTGACCGCCCTGCCCGCCGGACGGGTGCGCTTTACGATCATCGACCCGGTGGGGTTGGGACAGAATTTCGCGGGGTTCATGCATCTGGCCGACTATGAGGAAGCCCTCGTGGGCAGCCGTATCTGGACGGAAGGCGAGCACATCGCCCAGCGTCTGGCCGACCTGACGAATCACATGGAGAACGTGATCCAGAAGTATCTGCGTAACGAGTTCGACACCATCGACGCCTATAACGCTCAGGCCGGCGAGTTGGCCGAGCCTTACCGGTTTTTAGTGGTGGCCAACTATCCGGTAAACTTCAACGAGGAAGCCGCGCGGCGACTGATGAGTATTGTCAGCAGCGGGGCCCGTTGCGGCGTGTACACGCTCATCGCTCATGATCTTCGGCAAAGCCTGCCCGCGGGCATCGAAATGAAAGACATCGAGGCCCACGGCGTTCATCTGCTTTATAAGGACCATCGGTTCGTATGGCAGGACGAGGCCTTAAAACATTTCCCGCTCACCCTGGATGAGCCGCCCGATGAAGACACCATGACCGCGATCATGCACAAGGTCGGTCAGGCGGCCAGGCGCTCCAACCGGGTCGAGGTTCCCTTCGAGACCGTCGCCCCGGCCGATGATCAATGGTGGAGCGGCGACAGCTCGACCGGGTTGCAGGCCCCGATCGGACGCTGCGGCGCGGTGCGGTTGCAACATCTATCGCTCGGGCGCGGCGTTGCTCAACATGCCTTGATCGCGGGCAAGACCGGCTCGGGCAAATCGACGTTGCTGCACGTGTTGATCACCAACCTGGCGCTCTGGTATGCCCCCGACGAAGTTGAATTCTACCTCGTGGATTTCAAGAAAGGCGTCGAGTTCAAAACCTACGCGACCAACGAGCTGGCCCACGCCCGAGCGGTGGCCATCGAAAGCGACCGCGAGTTCGGCTTAAGCGTATTGCAACGTCTCGACGAGGAGATGGAGCATCGCGGACAACTGTTCCGCGCGGCGGGCGTGCAGGACATCGCCGCGTATCGGGAAATCACCGGGGCGAAGTTGCCGCGCACCTTGCTGATCGTCGACGAGTTTCAGATTTTCTTCTCCGAGGACGACAAGCTGGGCCAGGACGCGGCCATCCTGCTCGATCGGCTGGTGCGACAGGGCCGGGCCTTCGGGATTCATACCCTGCTCGGCTCGCAGACGCTCGGCGGCACCGCCGGCCTGTCCCGCAGCACGCTCGGCCAGATGGCCGTCCGTATTGCCTTGCAGTGTTCCGAGGCCGACTCGCAACTCATCCTGGAGGAAGGCAACCTTGCCGCCCGGCTGCTGTCCCGGCCGGGCGAGGCGATCTACAACGATGCCGGGGGGCTGGTGCAGGGAAACTGCCCGTTCCAGACCGCCTGGCTGTCCGACGAGACGCGGGATGTCTACCTGGAACGACTCGCCGAGCGGGTCCGCCGCGACTCTCGGCCGCGCCCCGCGCTGATCGTGTTCGAGGGCAACGCTCCGGCAGATATTCAGAAGAATCGTTTCCTGGCCGACGCGCTGAACGCTCCGCAAGGCGCGGTGGTCAACGCCGCGCCGCGGGTCTGGCTGGGCGAGGCGGTGGCGATTAAGGATCCGACGGCCGTCACCTTCCGGCGACAGAGCGGGGCCAATCTGCTCATGGTCGGCCAGCGGGACGACGCAGCCATCGCCATGATGGCCGCCGCTCTGGTTGCCCTGGCCGCCCAGCATGCGCCGGATACGGCCCGCTTCGTGATCCTCGACGGCAGTCCGGCGGACGCGCCCTGGGCGGCGCTCATGTCGCGGCTCGCGGAGATTATTCCGCATTCGACCAGGCTGGTCGGTTGGCGGGAAGTGTCCGAGGCCATCAACGAACTGGCCGAAGAATTGAAAACGCGGCAGGAATCCGACGATACCCGGGCCCCGGCCGTCTATGTACTGGTGTACGCCCTGCAACGCTATCGCATGCTCCGGCGGAGCGAGGACGATTTCAGCTTCTCGACCGACGAGGAAGGCAAGGCCCCGAATCCCGACAAGCAGTTCGCCGAGCTGCTCCGCGAGGGCCCGCCGCTGGGCTTGCACGTATTGACCTGGGCGGATACGCCGGCCTCGCTGGAACGGACGCTCAATCGCCAGAGCATGGGCGAGTTCGACAATCGGGTTCTGTTCCAGATGAGCGCCGCCGATTCGAGCAACCTGATCGACTCGCCGGTCGCCAACAAGCTGGGCTTTTACCGCGCCCTGTTCTACAGCGAGGAACAGGGCCTGCTCGAGAAGTTCCGCCCCTACGCCCTGCCCGACGAACCCTGGCTCGAAAATGTGCGAAAGCTCCTGGCCGATAAGACGGACTGAAAACCCGGGCGCCGAACGGTCAACGGCAATGCATCCCACTCGATAGATTCGGCCCGGCAATAACCACGGCCCCACAAAGACATTGGGATGTCGTTGGGGATTATGATGGCCGTGTAATTGAATCCGTTCCCCGGTCTTTTCATGGGATAGGAATCCCCGGCACAAAGGACCGAGATAGGAATCTCGGTCCAGCCCGCTCCAGCCCGCATGGTGCCCCCCGAACTCGTATGGTATATTGCGCGTATGTTGCCCGTGGATGCACGAGCCTCCAGCGTGCCGTGCTTATTCCGCGATAGGGGCACATAGCTTCTGGATTCCGACAGGAACGGATGCCATGAATGGCCTGCAGGGATACTCATACTACCTCCGTCGCCCACACCCGGTACCGCCTGCAGCTCCTCCGGAAATCGAAGGTTCTATCAGTACATGGGAGAGTACTGGATGAAACAGGAGCGATTAACATGTTGCTGCTCGCCTTATGTTTCGCCGCCGGGCTGGGTGCCGTAACCGTGGAAGAACTTCCTGGACAGGCGGAAATCGGCTGCATTGAAATACATGGGGTCGCCGCGGGCAACTTCGATGCGGACTTGTGGCGTAAAGGCGACCTTCACCTACTGCGCGATATGCGCCATCCTCTTCTCGAGCCGCGTCAGGCAGGACTATACCGCAATATCTATGCACCATCCGCCGTGCGCGTGGAAGGCGGCTGGCGGCTCTTCTATGGGGCCTGGGATGGGATTGATGTATACTTCGATTGGATATACAGTGTCTTTACCAAAGACTTCATCGACTTCGGCGCTCGCGAGACCATCCTCAACAATGGCGTTTTCATGCATGTCTGTAATGTCAACGCATTGGCGCTGGCCGAAGGCGGGTTCGAGATGATGTATACCGTCTATCCGGACAAACACGACAGGAACAAGCCGGCCTATTTCAAGAGCCCCGATGGCATCACCTGGAATGGGCGTTCTGCACCGTATCCGGCGGATTACAAAGACATCGTTAAGATTGATGGCTATCCCGATTATGAGGATGCAGATGTCAACGGCATGAACGTCATATTCAGGGAAGGCGACAAGCTTCGCTTGTATTTCAACAACTTCAGAAAATTCGGCAAGGTATTTCGCGCGGAAAGCCAAGACGGCAAAAACTTCGTATACAAGGGAGTGGCCCTGGAATGCAATCTAGTGGTGAACGATGTAAAACGTTTCGAGGTCAATGGCGGGCATTGCTGGCTCATGGGGCTGCATATGAACCGCGAAGGATTGTGGTACAGTCTGTCTCCTGACGGCGACACCTTTTCACCCGAACAGCCGCTGCTGACCCATGCCGGGCCGGAGGATCTGTACATCGTAGCATTGGGCTGGGTAACTGATGGTAACCGCGTATTGGGCGTTTTGTACGGGGCCGGGGCCGTGCCGGAACTCAACCGAAACCGCATCTTCGCAAGGTGGCTGCAAAAACGCGTAGTGTTTACGTCCGAGGATGGTACAGTGTGCGAACCGGCTGGTGCCGTTGGTCCCAACAGGCAGATCATCCGTATCCCAGAAGGGGTAAACCCACGGGGAGCATTGCAGGTGTTCGCCGAGAATGGCACGACCCCGCTGGGCAATCCCATACCGATCAAGAATGCAGCCACCGCGGTCTTACGCTTGGTTGACTGAGATACGTCACGCACAAACTTGGCGACTCGTATTAACCGCTCGGGTTTGGTTTTACGACTGCGTGCTATATCGATGCCAAGCTTGACTTGTTCATACTTGTGCCCGGGCCTTATAGCTCACAGCATTGCGGATCGACCCGAAAACAACCATAATGCTAACCAGTTACTATTGTTTGAGTTATAAACGGATCGCAATGGGGTAACATCATGAGTAAACCAGCGGGTGACCTGGAAACCGTTCGCGCGTATTTCAATACCCACGACCAACTGGCCCGGCAGCTCGGTATCGAGGTGGTCGAGGTGGCCCCGGGTCGGGCCAGGGCTCGGATGCGCCTGGAGCAAAAACATTATAACGGAGTCAGTGTCGCTCACGGTGGCGCGATCTTCACCTTGGCGGACCTAGCCTTCGCCGCGGCCTCCAACACCCATGGCACGGTGGCGTTGGCCATCAACGCGAACATCTCCTACCTGAAGGCCGCTACGGCAGGCGTGTTGACCGCCGAGGCCGAGGAACTCTGCCTTACTCCGAAGCTGGGCACCTACAGCGTCCGCATCATCAATGAAGAACAGGAAACCATCGCGGTGTTTCAGGGTACGGTGTACAGAAAAAAAGACCCGTTACCCTTGCGCGAGGGTTGATCGATAGCCCAAGGTATGGGCCGGGATAGCACACCCAACGGGCAGGCGGGCTCTAGTCAACCCTTACCGGCCGCCCAGCGCTGTCCGGCAGGGCGGCTCAATACCGCTCGGCAATCCCATCCTCAATTCACGCAACCGGTGAAAGTCACCATTTACCGGTCTTGGCGGCCTGCGGCTTGGGTAGCTTGCTGATCGAGGCCAGCGACTCCTGCAGCATTTCCTCCGGAAGCGGGAAATCTTCCAGCTTACCCGACATGAACTTCTCATATCCGGTCAGGTCCATCAGGCCGTGCCCGCTCCAGTTCATGAGGATGACCTTTTCCTTACCCTCTTCCTTGGCCTTCTTGGCCTCCTCGATTGCGCAGGCGATGGCGTGGCTGGTTTCTGGCGCGGAAATAAAACCTTCGGTCCGAGCCCAGAGCAGAGCCGCCTTGTAGCATTCCACCTGGTGATAAGCCCGCGGCGTTACCAGCCCCTCGACGATGGTCTGGCTGACCAGCGGAGCGATGCCATGATAACGCAGCCCACCGGCATGAATCGCCGGCGGTACGAATTTATGTCCCAGGGTATGCATGGGCAGCAAGGGGGTCATCTCGGCCGTATCTCCGAAATCGTAAGAGAACGGCCCACGAGTCATGGTCGGACAGCTTGACGGCTCAACCGGATAAATCTCGATGTCCGCCCCGGCAATCTTGTCGGCCACGAATGGGAAGGCCAGCCCGGCGAAATTGCTTCCACCACCGGCACAACCGATGACTACGTCCACTTTCTTCTCGTTGACCTTGGCCAACTGTTTCTTGGCCTCCAGCCCGATGATCGTCTGGTGCAGCATGACATGGTTGAGCACGCTACCGAGCGAATACCGGGTCTGACCGGATTTATCGCTAACCGCCGCCTCGACCGCTTCGCTGATCGCAATACCCAGACTTCCCGGCGTATCGGGAAGTTCGGCCAGGATATTACGGCCGGCTTGGGTTTCGTTGCTTGGACTGGCCACGCACTTGGCCCCCCAAGTCTCCATCATCAACCGTCGGAATGGCTTCTGATCGAAACTGATCCGGACCATGTATACCTTGCATTCCAAGCCCAACAGGGCACACGAGAAGGCCAAGGCGCTGCCCCACTGGCCAGCCCCGGTTTCCGTGGTAATGCGCTTAATCCCGAATTGCTTGTTGTACCAAGCTTGGGGAACAGCGGTATTCGGCTTATGACTGCCGGCCGGACTGACTCCCTCGTTCTTATAGTAAATCCGTGCCGGGGTTCCCAAGGCTTTTTCCAAGGACCGGGCTCTGTAAAGCGGTGACGGACGCCAGAGATAGAGGATCTGCAGTACTTCCTCGGGGATATCGATCCATCGCTCCTGGCTCACTTCCTGCTCGATGATATTCATGGGAAAAACGGGGGCCAACATCTCCGGAGAGATCGGCTTGCCATCGGGCCCCAGCGGTGGTTGCATAGGGGTCGGAAGATCAGCGGCGATATTGTACCACTGACGCGGAATTTCACTCTCGTCCAGCAACACTTTCACTTGCATGACTTGACCTTTCCAACATTTGACCTTGCCGCATCGGCCGTACCATCGTTTACCTGGTACGGCTGGCAGTTCCTATCCGTCGTTCAACCCGGAAACCGCGCTCCAGCGGATATGCAGACCATTTCCTCTGCTGGGTAAACTGGGAAAGCCTCCCAGATCGGTAAAACCGTAATTCTAATAAACTCACAGCCCTATGTCGATACTCTTGAGCCTATTTCCGAGTTACTGGTTATGAAAGCTGTACAACATATCAGCATCAGCGGGACGAAACCTAGTACCCACACACCACGAACCGTACACCTACCTCCGCAAGACGGATAACCGTCAAGCAAGTATGCATTTTTTCCTTGGCGCTATTGCTTCAGCCTTATTCCTGTGCTTAAATGTGCAGACTTAAGGCGTTTCAGGCCGTTTAATGTTAATGATTAACGCGTGGCTATTTCGGGATGAGGGCCGGGGTAACCCTGTCGGCACCATCCATATGTGGCCTACCTCTGAAAGGGCGGTCGTTCTGCTCGGCAGGTCGAGTTGGGCAGGTTGTAGCCCTGCCTAGTTGATAAAGGGAGATACGAAATGACGGGAATACGTTGTTTGAGCGTTCTAATCCTTTTGGCAGTTGTCCCCCTGGTGGTTGCACAACAGGAAGTCGAGCAGGAAGTGGCCACGGAGACGACCACCGCCGTCGAGAAGACTTCCCCCTATTCCGGAAGTTGGTGGGATTGGCCACGTATGACCGGCGATTGGGGCGGGGCCCGGACGGCCATGGAGGAGCAGGGCATCACCCTTAATGTCGACGTAACCCAGATCATGCAGCACAACTGGCATGGCGGGCGGAGCACCAAGAACGCCATGCGTTACAGCGGCTCGGGCGACATCGATTTGATTATGGATACCGGCAAGATGGGTTTGTGGCCTGGCGGTACCATCGTACTCAAGGCCGAGCCCAAGTGGGGCGACGGCGTGTGGCAGTCTAAAGTCGGCTCTCTGTTGCCGACCAACTTCGATGCGGTCATTCCCGGCTATGGCGAAGGCTGCATGTTCACCCTCTCCGAATGGTTCCTTCAGCAGGTCTTGTTCGAGGGCAAGTTGATCCTGATCGGCGGTAAGCTCTTTGGGGCCCGGGCCTTCGATCGCAACGTATTCGCCAATGACGAAAAAACCCAGTTCATGAACGTGGCCTTCCGGAATATCCCGATGATCCCCACGTTCCTACCCTATACGACCTTGGGGGTCGGCGCGATCGTCAACCCGACGGAATGGCTCTCCATCATGACCGCCGTGGCCGAGACGGATAACAAGGCCAAAACCATCGGTTTCAGTGAAGGTTGGCACGGAAAGGGTAATACGACGGTCATCCACGAATGGGCCGTCAAGGTCAATCCGTTCGATCTCCCCGGTAATCAGCGGGTCGGATTCGTTTGGAGTTCGATGGATTTTCCGCATGTCGCCCCCAACGAGCCTTTGAAATCGACCGCGGACCTGGCCATCAAACTGCTCGGCGAGAAAACGGCCCAGAAGGTGGTCAATACGTTGGGCTCCTTCCAGAACTGTAAAGACAACGTGATGCTCTATTACAACTTCGACCAGTATCTCTATACCAAGCCTGATGATCCGACTCAGGGCATCGGCATGTTCGGCCGGTTCGGTTGGGCCCGGCAGGACGTGAACCCCGCCTGCCACTTCTACAGCATCGGCGTCGGGGGCAAGGGCCTGATCCCCGAACGCGAGAAGGATACCTACGGCCTCGGCTATTACTTCCTGGATCTGAGCAACCACCTGCCGTCGATGTACCATTCCGAGCAGGGCATCGAATGCTATTACAACATCCAGATCACGCCCTGGTTCCACATTTCGCCCGACCTGCAGATCATCATCGATCCGGGCGGCAGCAGCCAGAACGATGTGGCCCTGGTCGGCGGGGTTCGGTTCCAGTTGAATCTATAGCAAACAGCGGTCAGCGATCAGCTTTCAGCGCTCAGTTTTCCGCAAACAGCCCCGGCGTGCCAAGATGATATCAAGGCAGGCCGGGGCTGTGTGCTGAACACTGAATGCCGAGTGATGCAACCTCGCTCACAACGGTGCGGCGCAGATGAGCAGAATCAGGATGGTGGCGGGGAAACCGGCATTGTGGGCGATGGTCCAGAAGTCGTCGGAAGCCCGGATCAGGTCGTGCTCTTTTTCCCGCTGGGACTTATAGCTGGCCTTTACGTCGAGAACCATGAGATGGTCGGCGTCAGACTGAATCTGCTGCAGGGCGGAAAACTGCGTATTCGTGAAGGGCAGCGGCCGTGCCGGTGGATTATCAGCCCGCACGATGATGGGCGCAGCCAACAGGATACCAAACAAAACAGAACCGGCCATCGAATTACGCATAAGTCACTGCTCCTCGCTCCGGCCGTCGGCTTCCGTCGGCGGCCTGGTCACAAACATCATCGCGTGCTGGCAGCGGCTCCACATCAGCTCGAAAGCCAAGGCATCGGCCGAGGCCAACTGCTTGGGCGACGAAGGATCGAAATAATATATAGTATCGGCCGCCGGGCCGCTCGGGTTCGCGGAAATTCCGATGACCACGACCGCATGGTTGTATTCCGGCCCCTGCCCGGCCCGGTTGATGACACAAATCACTGGGTATCCTCTTTGATTCAGCAGGTAGCGAAGCCCCAGTGGCGGTTGGTCGTCTAGCCTACCGCGATAGGCTCCCATATGAAGACCCTGGCGCGAGAGATACAATTGCAGGTCGCCCACTCGGGTGGGATCGAGCTGCATGTGCTTGAGCTCCTCGCTGATTGCTTTCTCACTGTATTTGTGTTCGCCAAGAAGGTAGTTCGCGGCCATGGCCACACTGGCCACCAGGCAGGTGGAATGGTCGGTGGACTCCTCGTAGGGTACCCGCAGGGCTCCCGGAGGGTAGCGCATTACGGGCTTGCCCGGCTCCTCGCAACCGGCGGAGTACGGCAGGAGTGCCAGCAGCAACCCCAGCGTCATCCAGGAATAGCTCTCATTCACCGGCTTCGGTCGTCGAAGCCATTCCGTCAACGAGAACGATGGGCCAAGCATATTCATTTTGCTGTTCATATACCGGGCATCATCGAACCGACTAAATAGTTTGTCAATCCGGACAAGCGGCATCTTCGGCCCTCCCGTTTCGTCTATTCTCCTTGAGACCAGGCTAGCAAGGCCGGCCCGACGATCACGACGTGAACCAACGCTTCATATAGCTTGCACAGCCCTGAGGCTTTTTGTATCCTTTTGCCCGCAGGCGCGGGTGTCAATGATATGGTCATCAACGACTCCCTGAGATCCGCGCGGGTATGGCTAATCACACATAGTCGGATAATGCCTGATCGTCCCGCATTATCTCTTGGGGCACATTACCAGGCAATGATGGAGGTTTCGAGGAATGAGTATGCTTCAGCCGGTTACGATCGTGGGACTTGTGGCCACCGGGATGGGCGTAGCGTTGCTGGGAAGCATTAAACTCCATCTGGCCAGGAAACTAAATATTGACGAAGCTCGGGTTGGCGGCCTGGTGTCCATGTTCGGGTTTGCCATGATCCCGATCATCCTGTCGGCCGGTTTTATTTCCGATCTGGTCGGCCGGCAACCGGTTCTGATCGGCGGGTCGGTTATCATGACCGCCAGCCTGCTCGTTCTGGCCCGGGCTAAACGTTATGGGTCGGCCTTGTTGGGGGTACTGCTGCTCAGTGCCGGTTGGGCAGCGCTGATCAATGTTATTAATCCTCTAGCGATCCCGGCCTTCGGAAGAACAGAGTCCTACGCGATGAACCTGGCCTGTTTCTACTTTGGTCTGGGGGCTTTTGTCACACCCCTACTCATGGCGTTCCTGCTGAGACGTATTGGATTAACCGGTTCCCTCATGATCATGGCCGGCTTTACTATCTTGATTGCCTTTCTGGCCTTGGGGATCGATTTCCAGGCCCTCACTTCTGCTGCGGCCGCAACCCAGGCCGCCGATGTCGCCGTGCCTGGCATGACAACCCTGTTGAGCGACCTGGTCATGTGGCTGTGTGCCTTGGCCATGTTGTTCTACAGTCCGCTGGAGGCTTCGATGGCCGCCTGGACGACCACCCACATGGGTCGTCAAGGGGCCTCGGATCGGCTGGCCGCTGGTGTTCTCTCGGCGTTCTGGCTTACCTTCACGCTTTCACGTTTAGTCACGGCCTTAACCCTGCCGGCCGGATCAGACAAGGTTCTGATCCTTTGCCTGGCTCTGATATGCACCGCCGCCCTGGCGGGCATGGTCTGGGGCCGGGGCCCGACTATGGCCGCCGTAATGGTTATCATCGCCGGCCTAGTGTTCGGCCCCATTTTCCCGACGCTTTTGGCTGTTCTGCTGGGCCATTTCGAGCCATCGGTACACGGTCGTGTCGTCGGTCTTTTCTTCGCCATCGGCGGGATCGGGTGGA
>JAAYCU010000117.1 GCA_012729595.1 Phycisphaerales bacterium | reverse complement strand
CGTAGCCAGGCTTTACAGAAAGAACGCTCCCCCGAGGCATCAATTCGTCGTCTCGCGGCCCTGTATATGGAAAATCCCAAAGCATTATTGCATCTTTGCTCGCTTGCCAAAATCCCTGGCCACACCCAATTTACATTCTTAACCCCCGAAAAAGCTTGGCGCTCACTGTGAAACCGGTATAATGAGGGGTTGATGAGCAGGAACCGGAGGCCTTCTGACATAAGGGCTGTGGTGGGGTAAGGCACCACCTCCCAGACGACGCGCCCACTCTCGGACATATTGCATGACGCGCGGCGCCAAGAAGAACGCAGGCGTTTCTTCCTCCAATAAGTAGTACCAATTTGTGAGCGAGGGAGACTACAGTAGCCTCACGTTTACGCTGGCATTTCCATTTTGCTGAGGATCCCGGTCCGAGGGCGGAGTGGGCAGAGCCTGGATCCGACTTGCCGGTAGAATCGCGATCTCTGAAGGGAAAGGACGCCGATCCATGTCAACGATAGAGCGTTCGATTGTTATAAAAGGTAGCTTCCTTGTTGTATGGGGTTTGGTGTTTACCTTTTGGTCGACACCGGCTGAGGCCGCCCCCGTGGCCGCTCTTTTTGAAATCGTCCTGGGCCAGGGAGAAACCGACGCCAAGATCGACGTAGGGGAAAACCTCAATCTTGAATTGTGGTTGACTTTATCCAGCTCCGAGCCGATTCCGAATTTGCGGGGGGTCTCTTTTTTCTTGGATCTGACCGCGTCTGAAAACAGCATAATCTGGTTCAATCAGAATTATGTGGACGATCTGTTTCCGGGCTCCACCATATCTAACCCGCCGGCGGATAACACGCCGGTTACGGGGGAGTTTTCCCGGCAATCCTTTTCCGTGAGTGGTCTGGCGGTACAAAACCAAACGCCGATTAGAATCGGGCGTTTTTCCGTCCAGGGGTTGAGCCCGGGAACAGTATCTTACTCGTTCGGCGATGACGGCCTATTCCGAGAATGGATGGTGGCTTTACAGGTGGCCAAACCAATCATTTATTTGCCGACATTGGGTAACCCGGCATTTTCAATTACGGTTGTACCTGAACCTGGGAGCATCGTAGGGATGCTCGTAATGCTGTTATTCGTCCATCGTCGTCAATGGACCCCAAATACCCGGCGTCCTTTCGATAACTGAGGCCGTTCGGGCTTGAAGCTACTGCCCATGGCAGGGCAAGCGGTGGCAGACCGCGGCCGGCTTGGCGTGAGGTAGTGGGTATGAGTAACCCAGGAAGGAAGCACTTCCCAAGTACAGACTTCAAATCTACACTAACGGTTGGTGTTGTGTGGTTTTGCATGTCTGTCATGCTCTGGGGGGCTGGCTCGTTAAGGGGCCAGGGGCATCCCACCCCGCTGGGGCCGGCCGACGTGCTGATTCTGGTCAACGCAGACAGCCCGTGCAGCCGATCCGTCGCGGATCTCTACCGCCGCTTTTACCCCGGCATTGCCGATGAACAGGTTGTGTATCTGTACGGTCTTCCGGATAGCGCTGCGTTGTCCGCCACCCCCGCACAGGAAATCATTACTCGTCAGCAATTTGAAACCCTGATTGCCCAGCCCGTACGCGATTATCTGATTGCCACCGGCCTGGTCAACAATGTCTATTGTATAATCACCACGGCCGGTATGCCGTACCGGATCAAGGATACGAATCCGTTACTGGCCAATGTTGTCTATCCCAACGGCAGTAATCCCACGTTGACCCTGGATAACCGAGATGTGGTCAACGCCGCCTCGGTCGAGTCGGAGTTGGCCGTCCTGTTTCAGATTGATTCGGCCGTCCCTGCCGGTGCCCGCATGCCGATCAATGGTCGAGTGGTCAACCCGTATCAGGGTTACGCCGACGGGATAAAATCCTGGGCATCAATTCGCGACATCATTGGCCGACGGACATCATTCCGGTGGGATACCGGAACCTTATGGATGATCCAAAAACCGCCGCGCATCGAGGGGGAACTACGATGGGAGAATTGGCAAATGTGCGGATTCTCCGCGTACAACCGTCGTTTGTCCCCGGCGGATATCTACCTGGTGGCCCGTCTGGATGGTCCCCGTCAGGCCGGCACCTACCCAATTTTCTCAGTTCACCAAATGCTCAAGCGGGCGGCCGCCGCCGGTAACCCGTCCATCGGTTATAATCCGGCCCTCTCCACAGCGGTTATTGATAACGCTCCCAACGCCCCGGATGTTTATGCCTACAGTAGAATTCTCAACTTCCCCCCGCAGTATGATGTTTTATCGTTTTCTCAGCATTCCATCCCGCCTGGCGCGGAGGAGTATAGCGGGCAGTTCAGCGAAGGTAATCATTTCATGAGAACTTTCTACTGGTTGACCGGTATGTCGCCGCCCAGCGACGTGATCGTGACCCATGACATCGATATCGGGCTCGGTGGCGTAGCGGTCTGGGACGATACCAACACGATCATGAATCAGAATTATCTGGCCTCGGGGGCGGGAATCATTGGCTTGCTCACTTACGGACGAAATGGCGGAGACGGTCGACCGGCCGGTTATTTGCTGACTTCCGGGCCCGATGGCGGAAACCTGTTCAAGTGCGTTCCGGGGGCGGTCTTTGCATCTCTGGAAAGTTTTAATGCTGTCACGATGTTTACCGACGTAAATACGCTTCCTTCCGCCCAAGGCAAGATCGTCGACTTTATCCAGATGGGCGGGACGGCCGCCGTTGGACACAGCTTTGAGCCAGTACGTTGTGCGGCCATCCAAGGCGAGTTTCTGTTCCGTAACTTGTTGCGTGACGACGATATGGACGGGGTTGGGGATTTGACCTTGGTAGAGGCTGCCTTCAGCGCCCTGCCCTATCTTAGCTGGTCCGAAGTGCTTATCGGCGATCCGCTGATGCGCCTGCGCCACGGTCCGGGGGCATTGGTTAATACTGTGGAATGCCGGGAAGACGTGGATGGCAATGGTATTATCCGCTTCTCGGACATGGTGGCGGTACAATGGTATTTGTTCGCTCGGAT
>JAAYCU010000116.1 GCA_012729595.1 Phycisphaerales bacterium | reverse complement strand
TGCCTCCTTGCATAACTTGGGTTGATCCTTGAACCTACCCATTTATACGCAAAACCAAGGGCATTTCGAGTACTTTTTTCAAAAGAATGCGCGAAAATCCTTCGCGCTACGCTTGATCAGGGTCTAGCGACGATCGTTGCGCGACTCAATGGATTCGTCGATACTACCGGCCAACGCACCGACCACCTGGGAGGCATGCTCACAATCGTCCCAGAGCCGGCGACGCTTATATTCTTCGCCGGAGCAGCAGTGCCACTGCTGTTCAGGCGGCGAATTGCGATACGGTGACGAGTATTGTTTGCCTGGAGCTTATTCGAGCCGTACTTCTGATGGGGAAACGTCTCGGGCATCAATGACGACCAAGGGTAGGCTGGTATAATCAAACCATCCGCCTTCCCGTGGTTATCCGACACGCATTATCTTGCTTTTCGTGTTTGTCATTCCGGGCGGGCCAGCATGACCCGGCTGGTATGCCGCGCGATCATGAGATCCTCGCTGGTGGGGATCACCTTCACGGAGCAGGGCCCGGCCGGCGAGTTGATCGTCTCGGCGTGGAGGCGGTTACTTTCTTCGTCTATGACAATACCCAGATGCTCCAGGCCGTCGCAGGTTTCCGACCTTACGGCCGCCGCCCTTTCGCCGATTCCGCCGGTGAACACCAGCGTATCCAGGCCGCCGAGCGCCGCCGCCAAGGCACCGATGTTCTTGCGCAGGCTGTAACAGAACATCGCCACCGCCCGGGCGGCACCGGCATGACGGTCCCGCTCGGCCAGAAGCGTCTTCATGTCCGAACATAAACCCGAGATCCCCAGCAGCCCGGAGCGACGGTTCACCATGGTTTCCACCTCGGACGCCGGCAGCCCTCTTTCCGTGACAAGGTGGAGCAGTACGCCGGGGTCAAGGTCTCCGCACCTGGTACCCATGACAATCCCGCCGATCGGCGTGAAGCCCATCGTAGTGTCCACGGGCTTTCCGTCCCGCAGGGCCGCGAGACTCGCCCCGTTGCCCAAATGTGCGATAATCACCCGCCCTCGGGCCTCCGGGCCCATTTTTTCGACGATGTATTCGTAGGACAGGCCGTGAAACCCGTATCGCCGCACCCCGTCGCGCCAAAGATCGTCCGGCAAAGGAAAACGCTGAGCCACTTCCGGCATGCCGTGATGGAACGCGGTATCGAAACAGGCGACTTGCGGTAGGCCCGGAAAGTGCTGTATGGACGCCTCGATGCCGTGCAGTCCAGCGGGGATATGCAGCGGTGCCAGGTTCGTAATACTCCGCAGATAGGCGATAAGTTCGGGCGTGACCAATCGCGGAGCGTTGTACTTGGAGCCCCCATGCACGATTCGGTGCCCGACCGCCGCCGGTTTCGCAAGGTTCAATTGATCGAGAGTGTCCAGAATCGCACCGGCCGCTTGAACTTGATCTGGAAAACACTTTTTGATGGCAACAAGGCGCTGCTGACCGGCATCCTCCCACCATAAATCGCCCGCTTCGAGACCGATGCGCTCGACCCGCCCGACGGCCAGTAACTTCTCATGTTCCCGGTTGATCCGATAAAGGGAGCATTTCAAGGAGGATGACCCCGCGTTCAGGCAGAGGATAATCCGCGTGTCCGCAACATCTAACGCCATGGCAAACCCTTATCAAAGGATACATAATTTCACCACCGCCACGCCCCCTTGGGGAGTCCGCACGCCGTAAATCACCCGGCATGCCTGGACCTTCGCCAGTGGCGTCCGAACACGATCAGCCCGCCCATTATGTCATCGATGCGGCATTGTCTCAAATTGTGGCCGACTGCTCACAACTGCCGGTCGAGCCGGCGGTACATGATGGCCTCGCTGACATGCTCGGCGCGGAGGTCGGGTTCGCCGGCCAGGTCGGCGATGGTCCGGGCGACGCGAAGAATCTTGTCGTGGGCCCGGGCGGACAGGCCTAGCTCGGTGAGGGCCTGCTTGAGCATCTGCTCGCCGGCCTCGTCCAGCCGGCAGTGCTTGCGCAACTGCTTGGAGCTCATCCGGGCGTTGAGGGTGGTGCTGTCGCGGCCGAAACGCTCGTGCTGGACTTGCCTGGCCTTCAGCACCTGATCACGCAGGGTGGCGCTGTCGCTGCCGTCGCGAGTGGCGCGGAGTTCGCGATAGGGTACGGGCGGAACCTCGATGTGAATATCGATGCGGTCGATGAGCGGTCCGCTGATCCGCGAAAGGTATTTGTCGATCTGAGTGGGCGAGCATTTGCAGGGCTTGCGCGGGTCGGTGAAATATCCGCAGGGGCAGGGGTTCATGGCCGCCACGAGCATGAACCGCGCCGGGAAGCATATCGAGCTGTGGGCCCGGGCGATGGTGACCACGCCTTCCTCCAGCGGCTGGCGGAGGGTTTCGAGGATCGTGCGGGCAAATTCGGGGAACTCGTCGAGGAAGAGAATGCCGTGATGGGCGAGCGACACCTCGCCGGCCTGCGGAACGGTCCCCCCGCCAACGAGGGCCGGGGCGCTGGCCGAGTGGTGCGGCTGGCGGACGGGGCGCCGGGCCATGAGGGGCTGGCCGTGATTGAGTTTGCCGGCGGCCGAGTAGATACGGGTGGTTTCGAGCGACTCGGCCATGCTCAGCGGCGGAAGGATGGTTGGCAGCCGCTTGCTGAGCATAGTCTTGCCGGTCCCCGGCGGACCGATGAGCAGGATATTATGCCCGCCGGCCGCGGCGATGATCAGAGCGCGTTTGACGGCCTCCTGGCCGCGAACGTCGCTGAAATCCTCCTCGTAGCGCGAGGCTTCCTGAAAGACGGTATCCAGATCGATCACGGTAGGTTCGAGCGGCAACTGGCCGGCGAGAAAGCCGACGGCCTCGGCCAGGGTGCCGATGCCGATGACCTCGATGTCCTGCACGACGGCGGCCTCGGGGGCGTTGTCGCGGGGCAGGATCAGGCCGGTCAACCCGCGCTGTTTGGCGAGCATGGCCATCGACAGAGCGCCTTTGATCGGACGGACGCGGCCGTCGAGGGCCAGTTCGCCGGCGATGAGGTATTCACCGGCCGTCTCCGGCGTGCCCTGCCCGTCGGCGAAGATAACGCCGAGAGCGATGGGCAGATCGAAGGCGGGGCCTTCCTTCTTGACGTCGGCCGGGGCGAGGTTGACCACGGTCTTGTACTTCGGCCAGTTGTAGCCGGAGTTCCCCAACGCGCTGCGTACGCGCTCGAGGCTCTCCTTTACGGCGGTGTCCGGCAACCCCACGATCACCGGCCCGGTCAGCCCCCGCGAGGCCACGTCCACCTCGACCTCACAGGCAATAGCGTCAATTCCGGCTAAAGCGATACTTTGCAGTCTGGATAACATGGTGGGAATTCTAGACGAAATACGGCGATAGAGCCATACAGAGGGCGGGTCGGCCTTTGGCGAAACCATGCTCTACCGTGAAAACTGGGAAACCTTAGGGATTATTCACCAGTCCGGCAAGCATGACACTTTCACCAAGGGCCTGCCCCGCCCGATATAACCCATGCTAACTGCTTACAACTGTTCCTCGCCCGGCGAAACCATCCGGGGCTCGGATTGTTCGATACGCTCTTCCTTTTGGATAGTGGTAATTTTCTGTTCGCAACCGGCGACCAGCAGGGCCAGCCACGGAGCGACCAACAGCAGCAAAGCGAAAAATGTGCGCCGCATATCAAGCTCCTTCCTTTTGAACTATTGAATTCTGGTTACCCGGACCCGCTCGTAAATCACCTGCCAAACCTGCATACCGGGGACACTGACGGTCACCTCGGCGGTATCGCCGTCGAATTTCGTATTATCCACGGACGCGCCGACCAGTACGGCATCCACGTACGAACTGATCTCGTCGTGTTGCGTGACAAAATCGCGCACCGACGTTTCCGACGAGATACGCAACCCCTTGATATGCTCGGCCAACCTGCGTTTGGCATCAAGTTCGGCGGCCCGGGCGGCCAGCAATTTACCCTGCGGCGTACCCACCTTGTCCTCGGGCGGAACGCCTTGTCCGCTCATGCGAATATTTTCTTTCGCCCATTCGGGAAACTGTATCTGGGCTACGGCTTGAGCCTGGGGCAGATAACGATCCGGCGGGATGCCCATGCCGGTGGCCTCGAATTTCTGTGTCTGAAGCCGCTGGGCCAGTTCAGTGATGTCCGAGCCCTTGACCCGGTCGCCCTGGATGGTGCGGGTGTGCAGGGTCTTGATGGTGGTGATGACCGATTCGACCGGTACCTCGAGCGTGACTTCCACGATCGGCTCATCGTGGTGGAAATAGGTGCGGGTCTTGGTGTGGCCGATAAGCGTGCCGCGGGCTACGGTTTGGATGGTATCGAACTCCGCCACGAAGTCGCGAACCAGCGTATCCGAAGTAACCCGTATCCCACAGATTCGTTCGACCAATTTGCGCATCGCATCCAGTTCGGCGGCGCGGACGGCCATCAGCCTCGCCTGCGGACCCATGGCGATCCACAAATCAGGAATCGGCGGCTCGGGCGGGCTAGGCGGTCCGCCCAGTTGGTCCAGGACTCCGCCGGGCAGATTGGGCGGCAGATCCTCGCGGGGAGCACCCATGCCCACGACCTTGATGACCTTCTTCTCGACGGTACGGTTCATCTCCTCGATGTCCTGACCGGTGACCCGGTTTCCCTTGTAATGCCGGGTCTGGATCGTTTTCAACGTCTCGACCACCTTGGCGACGGTCACCTCGGCCGGCACTTCGCAGGAAAAATCGGCGTACCATTTCGGATCACCCAGTTTAACCCCTCGAATGAAGGCATCGAGCTCGCCCTGGATAATGTCGCTCTCGGCCACGAAATCCCGGACGTAGGTGTCCGAGTTGATTTGCAGGCCCTTGACGCACTCGGCCAGCTTGCGATAGGCGTCGGCCTCGGCGGCTCGCTTGCTCAGGACTTTTTTCCTGGCGTCAGCGGTATCGATCTGGCCCAAGGCGGGCACCGCCAGAGCCATGACGGCAACGAGGGATAGTAATGTTGTAACGAATCTCATAAGTTTCTCCTTTTATCACCTTCGAACCATGAATAATCCCGGTTTCCTGCTCCAAGAGAGGAAAGGCCCACCCGCGCGGCCAGCGCGAGTAGAGTCATGGTACAAGACACTCTTCAACAACATTCGTTAGTCCACTGCGTCTTCCACTCGCCGCGGCCCGACAAATGTTTGGCTACCATCATGCGCGGCCCCATCGAGCTTCTCGACGATTTCGATCGTCCATCCGGCTTGCGGACCAGGAGCCTGCATTTCATAACTATCCTATTTAGTTAGACTTGCGTATGCGGTCCTTGTGTTCGGTGACCCGATCCTTGGCCGCGACGTACATCCGCACCTCGTCATCGTCGAGTCCGGGCATGGCCGCGGCCTGACGGTAATATTTTAATGCGGCGTCCCAGTCACCAGTCAGTTCCGACGTGACCCCCAGGCAAAACGCGGAACGGTGGTCCTTGGGGTCGTTGGCCAAAGCGCTCCGGAAGAACTGTTTCGCACTATCGTAATCATCCGCCCGCAAGGCCAGAATTCCGGAGGCGGAATCCTCGTTCCGGCTGGACCTCAGTTCATAGCTGTACTCGACCTCGCAAGGGACGAACATGCTGACGAACTCCCGAGTACCTTGCTCGACCAGTTCACCGATGTAATGATCGACCGGGTCAAGATCGGCCTCGCCGGAGCTACGGCCGTAGAAGCCGCTGGGCTTCTTGGAATCCAGTTTCCGGAATGGCTTGGGGGCATAATCCAGAATCGCTTGCCCGGACAAATCCACCATGGCATATTTGGGCTGAAGCGTGATATTGCGGGCGATGGCATCCAGTTCCTCGGAAGTCGTGCCGCCTCCGCCACCACCCCGGCGCCAGCCGCCGTATCCATAAAGGTGGCTCATCTGATAGCTGGTTTTTTTGCTGGCCTTGACCTCGGTGCGGATATTCAGGTCGCTGGTGATCAGGGCCTGCACATTGAGCAGTTGAGCGGCAGCTTGGGCCTGGTTTCCGCTGACCAGTCCGGCCGCGACCATGTCCTTCTCGGCCATGATTTTGCTGGTTTCCCGACGTTTCGCCACGGTCAGCGGACTGCCGTGTTTCTTGGCGGCCTCGTCGATCATCTGCTCGATCATATCCGCAGAGATTTTCGACCATTTTTGGATACGGTCAGTATCTTCGGTGCCGTCGGTTTTAACTTCAGAATCGATAACCGCGACGGTAGTAAGCCCTTGCGGTAACGATTGCGTCGGCTCAAGTACATAGGAAATGGTCACATCGTATTTCTCGGTGCTGCCGCAACCAACGACAGCCAACATAAGCCCCGCCCCGACCAATAGACCTGTCACGCCCTGGGAAAATCGCATACTCATGCTCTCCACTTGTTTGATAAAGATTACTATCTGGACCCTCAACAATCGCGTATCACCGGCCCTTGGGACAGGGGCAAACAGGCCTACCGTCTGTGTAACATTACCCCCGAAACACTGGGCCGATACTATCGACAAACAATCGATTGATCTTCGCCGAACTAGACGACAGCTTAGAAACGCAACCTGATCAGGTCAAGCAAAAAACCCGTCTTTCCGCCCAATAAACGCCAGGAGTGACGCATTTCCGTCGGATATCAACTCGACGGGACATCATCGTCTTCTTCGTCGTCATCGTATTTCCAGCTTTCGGATTCATCCACTTCATCAATTTCGCGTTCCATGTGGCGAAACATCTTTTCCTGAAGCGGAGCGAGGCGTTTGTAGAAAGAGATGGTGGCCTGGTAGGCCTGGACCATGGCATCGAGTTTGATTAGCTGCCATTTCACCAGGCAATCGGGTTCCTTGATATTGGTAAAGGGGTTGCAACGAAAAGCGAATTCGCCGCCCGGCCCCTGAACGAAATATTCGCACTGCTCGCATGAGATCATGTCGTCATCCTCCAAGTCAGGATTGCCGAACCGCCAAGAAGATCAACAATGCCGAACACATTTATTCTAACCGGATAAAGTTATGAATGCACTGGTAGGCGAAGACGTACCGAATCATCCTCAAGGGCCGAGTGTCAGTACAGAATCAACGGGATGGTTTCCTCGATACTCTGGATATTCCCCCGATTGAGATCCTCAAGAAGTTCGCGGTTATATTTTTCGTTGCGCTGCCAGCGGGTCACGTCGTCGTGCAGCCATTCCTCGGCTTCGACGGCGGCGCGGCGGCTTTTGACCAAGTCGTCGCGGTGCCAGTCCCGGAGCATGGCCAGGGTCCGTTCCAGTTTTTCCGAACGCTCGGTTTCCATCTCGACAAGCATCGCGGCGGTTTCCTTCAGATTATTCTCGCGCATCGCGATCCGCTCCCGATGGGCGGGATGCTCGCAACCGACTACTCCGACGAGAACGAAAAATAACCCAATCGCCCAATGATTATTGTGATCCATTGTTCAACCGCCTTTCCCTTCTTACGTGTTCTTTACCATCACGAACGTAAGACTCAATTCGTCGGATACATTCCTCGATATGACGCAGATAAAGCCGATCATCTTTCACAGGGACACCGCCTCGGCCAATACATGATCTCGGATAAAACCATCCAAGGCGTCAGGGGTGACGATTTCGACCCGGCAACCGAGTAGGTCCTCCAAGTCGGCAATCAATCCGCCGGGAAAAAACGACGTTCGGTACTCGCCCACATCCACCAACAGGTCAACGTCACTGTCCGGCCCCGCATTTCCGCAAGCCACCGAGCCGAATACGCGGACATTACTTGCCCCGTGCCGGGCAGCAATCCGGACGATTTCGCTCCGCTTGTTTTTCACAAGTTGATCAAGATTCATCGTGAGGATCCTTAGCCAGGACCGGTATACAAGTCCGGTACATACACAACGTGCGATTTTCTTCTACACGAATGCCGTTCGTTCTGAAGTCACCATTGATTATATCGCATTATCAGCCAAGCACATTTGTGTCCTATGCATTGTATCGACCTTTCACCGTTACACTATACCCCTGTTGATCGGTAAGGTGGCAGATCGATGCCGACACGGTTACACATACAGCGTAATACGAGAGTATTCAATGCAATTTCCGGCCCGTTTACGGGGTGTAGCGCCGTTTCCGGGCCGGAAGGCAATTTTCTGGCCGTTGCCGCGTTCATACTTTATGCTGGTGAGCCTGATGGAAGAAACCCGACTGGCGGAGATGATCAACCGCGCCCAGCAGCGCGACCCGCGTGCCTTCGACGCCCTGGTCGAGGCTTACAGCTCGCGTTTGTACGGCTACTTTTATCGGTTTACGGGTTCGCGGCCTGACGCGGAGGATTTGCTCCAGGATCTGTTCGTACGGCTGGTGCGGATGATCGGGCAGTATGAGCATGAGGGCCGTTTCGACAGTTGGTTGTTTCGTATCGCCGGCAACCTGGTTCGTGATCGGCTGCGTCGGCGTCAAACGGCCCACCGGGCGGGTCTGGGACGTCCCAGCGGAGGGACGGGCGACGAGACGGCCGATCCGCTGATCCAGTACCCGGACCCTTCGGCCGGTCAACCGGGCGATCGCCTTCAAATGGCCGAGGAAACGAATCGGTTGCAGCGGGCGATCGATCGGTTGCCCGAGCATGAGCGGGAAGTGATCCTCCTGCGACATTTCTCGCGAATGGCTTTTAAGGAAATCGCCGAAGTGCTTGAGGTACCGTTGGGTACGGTGCTGGCCCGGGGGCATCGTGGGCTGGGCCGGCTGCGGGAACTGATGGAAGAAAATACCGATGCATGAGGATCTGGACAAGCTGGAACGGGAGTTGGACGCGGCCTTGGCCGCATGGTCCGAACGTTTGGATGTCAAACCATCGGAGGCGGCGATCGCACGGACCCAGGAGGCCGTTCGGCACGAGTTGAATGAGGCCTGGCTCGCGGACCAGCCGATTCCGCGGCCGACGATGGCAAGCCTGGACAATATCAAATCGGCTGTCCGCGCAGAGCTTCGCAAAGTCAAATGGCAAACGCGATTGTGGCGATGGTCGCCGGTGGCGGCGGCGGCCATGATCGCATTCGGGGTCGGATTGTTTCATCATGTCCGGACCGATGTGAAAACGACATCCCCTACGAACGGGGTCGATCAGTTCGTTCTCGTAGCCAACGTCGTTTTCGCGGAGGATCCGGCCTTGACCGCGATCGAAAAGGAGCTGGAGGCTCTCGAACAGAGTATCGATCAATTCAGCCTGACGGGAGACTTCTATCAATCAGATCTGGACCGGTTGGGTGATGAGATGGACGCCTTCGAGTCCACGCTTGATCGGATGTCGCAAGCAAGCGGCGATAGACAAGGAGTTTTGGGATGACCCGAGGAACAATATTGGTTTATAGGGGTTTGGCCGGCGCGATCGTGTTGCTACTCGCAAGCCAGGCTTGGGCGCAGCCCGAGGAAAGGCCCGGTCCCGCGGGCCATGAGGCGGCCGAGATCGATCGCCTGCTGGATGAAGAGGCCGCGGACGATCGCGATTGGGATGACGATCGGCCGTTTCCGCCCGGCCGAGGGGGTGAGCGTCGAGGCGAGGGACCGCCGGATGGACGCCCGGGCCGCGGCGCGGGCTTACGCGGCGGCCGCGGGCCGGATTCCGTCTCGGACGGCCGCCCCGGGTTCGGTCGCGGCGAACCTCGCCCGGAACCGCTAACCACGGAAGAAACCGAAGCGCTTATGGACTTCATGAAAGAGCGCTTTCCCGATCGCTATGAACAATTAAACGCCATCCGCGAAGCCAATCCGACGGCGTTTCGACGCATGATCTTTCGCCACAGTCGGCCATTACTGCATATTCTGCGCGTGAATCGCCACGACCCGGAGATGGCCGAGGTCATGATCGCCGAGCATCGGGTCGAATCGGAACTGATCGAGAAGCGCCAGGCCTACCGGGAAGCCCGCGGCGAGGCGGCCCGTCAGGAACTGATCGGCCAGACCCGCAAGCTGCTCGATGAAAGTTTCGACCTGAAGCAGAAGCGACTCGAGATGGAAATCGAACGGCTGCGCAAACGTCTGGACGAACAGGCCAGGCGGGTTCAGGAACGCAAGAACAACAAGGGAAAAATCATCGAGGTGGAGATTCTGCGGCTCAAGGGAATCCTCGAAGGTGAGGGATTGCCATAGAACTCCCCGATTATAACAAAATTGCTCAGTTCTATCCTCAAACCCTTTCCTTGTTCCCATCGTTGTACGGGTCGGAGACCGCGTCGATCCCGTAGAGGGGTACGGGTTTGACCGGGCGGCCGGAAGAACGGATCGACGCGAGCAAGGCCAGGCCGAAGACTAGGGCCAGCCCGCCGAACAGCAGGACGGGCCAGGGCAGGTGCCCGCGCATCGGCCCCTCGGTTTGCGGTTCAAGCCAGGGACTCAGGCTTTCGATGCGCGGCAAAACGACGGCCAGGCCGTTGTGCAGAACATGGAAGAGCATGGCGGGAAAGATCGATCGGCTTTGCCAGCAGACATAGGCCAGCAAAACGCCCAGCATGGCGGTGAGCGGGATTTTATCAACCGTAAAATGATAGACGCCGAAAATCGCCGACACGGCCAGAATGGCGGACCATTTGCGGGCCCCGTCGCGCAACCCGCTGAGTACGAAACCACGAAACAGCATTTCCTCGGCCACTCCCGGAACCACGGCGATCAGCAGCAGCGCCAGGGCCAGAGGGGCGTCGAACAGTTGTTCACCTATTTGCTCGAAAGCCTGTTCAGCCAATTCCGACGGCGGAAGAAACAGGCCCTGGAACCAAAGGAACTCGTAGGCCAGCACCCAGGCGGACAGGCCGAGAAACATTGCGGCCAGCCAGGCGCGAACCGGTGGAAGATGTAACCAAAAGGTTTCCACGACGTTAATTTTCAGATAGACGGCCAGGCCGACGGGCAGGGCGATGAACAACCCCGCGAACTGGACCACCGCCAACCAACGTAACGTGCCCAGAAAATCCTCGGTGGAAGTGCCGGCCAACAGGGACTGGGCATAGAAGCTCATGGGAAACAGCAGGGCGACCAGCAGCAGGGCCTGAGCGGGGCTGGGGCGCGGCGTGGGCTTGAAGAAACGGCGATGCAGCATGGCTCGATAAGAAGCTGCGTCGGCGAAAAGCACGGCCTCCTGTCCGAACAGCCGGGTGGCGGCCGCCACCGCCGCGGCCGCATAGAGTGTCGTGGACAGGACCACGACCGCCACCATCGTCCAGGTATACGTGCCCTGCAGCAGTTCGCGGGTCAGCAGGACCATGTTCCCCACGGGCAGCACGAGCAGGGCACCCTCCAGCCGAATGGTGGGCAGGACGGCCAGAAAGGCGGGGATCAGGGCCACGATGATCACGGGCATGACGTAATTCTGGGCTTCCTTGAAGGTGCGGGCGAAGCTGCAAACGGCCAGCATGAGCCCGGCGAACAGCAGGGCGAAGGGGATCATGCACACGAGAATGATCGGTAGCGAACTGAAGGGAAACGCGACGGTCATCTGCTCGGTAACCAACTGGGTGATCCCGCCGAAATACATGGTGGCCCCTACGCTGGCCACGTTCAGCACGGCCGTGATCATCCCGATGGTCGCGACCACGAGAAACTTGCCCACGATCAGATGCAACATGGGGATGGGAGCGGTCATCAGGGTTTCCAGCGTACCGCGCTCGCGCTCGCCGGCGGTCAGGTCGATGGCCGGGTAAATCGTGCCGGTAATGATCATCATCACCAGAACGAGGGGAATGATCTGGCCGAGGGCCCAGCCGCCGCGCTCGCGTTCGGTGGCGGACGATTCCGCCTCGATCTCCACGGGGTTGAGGATCAGGTCGATGTCCCATTCGTCGCCCCCCCGGGCATTGAGAATGTCGCCGAGATTCCGACGGGCCAGATCCTGGCGGAAGCGGTCAAGCAGGTCGCCGAACTGTTGCATGGCGGTCAGGCTGCGAATATTGACTTCCTTGTACTGCACGACAATCCGCCAATGCGGAGGCATCGGGGGGGAACTAGGCGTGATGTCCAATACCACGAGAAGTTGCACCTCGTCGCCGAGGTTCTCCGGCAAGATAGCCCCTACCCGAATATCGAAGGCGGCCGTCGCATCAGTGCCCTCTTCTACCTGCCCACCGGCCTGCTGGATTATCTCTTCAACTCGTTCCCGGGTCGTGTCGTCGGGCACCTCGATTACGAAGCATTCCTCCTTGAGGCGGGTCAGTTCGCTTTCGGCGGCCCGAATGAAACCAATCAGCAATACGGGGTACAGCACGACCGGGATGACCACCGAGGCCATCAAGGTCCGCCGATCGCGGAGCATCTCGATCAATTCCTTGCGGAAGATGGCCATGATGGGAGCGCGCGGCTTCATGAGACGGCCTCCCCGGCGGTGGAGAGCAGGGCGTCGCCGGGCTTGCGGCCGACGAGTTTGAGGAAGATTTCGGTAAGGCGCTCGGCACCGGATTGTCGCTGGAGTTCGGCGAGGCGGCCCTCGGCCACCAGGACGCCTTCATGCAGCAGGCCGATGCGGTCGCACATCGTTTCCGCCTCGTCGAGGTAATGCGTGCTCAGAAGGATGGCCTTGCCCCGCGCGCGTTCCTGACGGATGAAATCGAGGATGAGCCGGTTGGTCAGCACGTCCAGGCCGAGAGTCGGCTCGTCGAGAATGAGCACCGGCGGATTGGCGATCAGGGCCCGGGCGATGCTGGTGCGTTGTTTCTGACCGGTGGACAGGGCCCCGCAACGCAGGTCGGCGAAGTCGGCCATGCCGAGCCAGTCGATCAGTTCCTCGACGCGGCGGCGGGTTACATTTGGCGACAGTCCGTTCAGGTCGGCGAAATAGTTCAGTAGTTCGCGCGGGCTCAGCCGTTGGTAAAGGCCGGTATTGGCGGTCATGAATCCGATGTAATGACGCACCCGCCGGTTGTCGTCGGCCACGTCGATACCGTTAATCACCGTTCGTCCGTCCGTGGGTTGAAGGAGGCCGGAGAGAATGCGCAACGTGGTGGTCTTGCCCGCGCCATTGGGGCCGAGCAGGCCGTAGATCTCGCCGGCGCTTACCTGGAAGCTGATCCCGGCGACGGCGAGTTTCTCCGGGCCGGTGGCCGTCGGGAAGCTTTTAACCAGGTTTTCCACTTCAATCATGGGCATGCGTTGGGGTTCCCCGTCGCGAATCGACCATCCTTATCGCGCTATCGCGCCGCATTGTCAGTGAAGTGATTGTCCTTGACAAGCACGGCTCGCGCTCCCTTGGGGCAAGAGCGCATGGACAACGATACCAAGGACACGGCGATTTCGTACCGGGCGAGGCCTTGCGAGAGGGAGGTATGGATCGAGTAGTCGGTCGTCGAAGGTCGTGTTTTTCAGGTTGCTCACGCCGAGGAATTCATCCGCCTGGAGCAAGTAATATATACACTGCAAGCGTAATCGGGGGGGGTTGTCCTATCTGATTGTTTTTGAACAACTTATATCATACCGTACCGCTATTATGCTAATAATAGAAAATGTGCATATTCCAAGTGCGCGAGACGTTTTTTTGTTGCATATTCCCTCTGGTTGTTATAGGATATGAATAAGGAAGTCCCGCACATCCGGCGTAAACCTTCAGCGCAACAATTCGATGGGCGGGGAGAGAATGTATGGAGAGTGGGTAAAGCACATTTTGCGCAGGAGGTTCTTATGAGCAAATATCTGTTTGTGGGCATTGCCGCTATTCTTGCCGCTACCTCAATGGCCAGCGCCGAGATCATCGATTGGGATTGTTTCGATGACGATGACGGCGCGATCGTGATGGACACTGGCGCCAGTGTCTGGACCCAGCTTGGCGACACGGGTGGCATTCCAACTTACCAGTTGGATATGTTTGGAACCCAGAACTGGGCTCCGGCCCATGTCGAAGGCTGGTTCGAGACTGACACGGAGGAAGATCCGATTGTCTGGCTTGTTCAAACCGTGGATAACCAGACCACATTCGCCTGGACGCATTATGAGATTATAATCGGAATGCCCCAAGCGTTTTCGATCATAGGTGTGGTTGCTCCACCGGACTGGACTTGGGCGATAACGGCGCCGGTCAGCGGTCAGCCGATCCCCAATGGCGGGACTGGCTGGCTTGGTTCTGTGGATTATTATGCGGGAACCCCGATTCCGGTTGGCGGATCGGGCACTTTTGGTGTGATCCTGCAATTTGATGGATCGGTCCAATTCTGCACCGAGCAGATTCCGACTCCGGAACCCGTCACCGCCGGTCTGCTGGCCCTTGGCGGGCTGGTTTTCCTGCGAAGGCGTGCATAAAGAACTGAATCGCGGCAGAGCCTCCAAAAACACCCACGAGAACGGGCGTTCCAGTTTAGCGGCAGGAACGCCCGTTCTTTTATTTTTTCTCGGCTTTTCTGCCCGTTGCCGAGCCGTTGGGTTCCTGCATGGTTTCCTTCAAAAGTTCGACAAACTTGACCACCGCCGGGGTAAACATCTTGCGTTGCCGGTGGATGATCCCGATCGGCCGGCGCAACTCCTCGATGGCCAGCGGGACAGCGGCCAGCTCCCCGCGCTCGACGTCATGGTGGACCGTCGGTTCCGGCAGAATGCTCACCCCCGCCCCGATCTTGATCGCCTGCTTGATCGTCTCGATATTGTCGAATTCCATCACGACCTGGACGGCTACCTGCTTCTGCCGGAAATACTTGTCCAGCTCCTTGCGAATGTTCAGGTCGCGATCGAAGCCGATGTAATCCTCGCCCCGCAACTGGCCGATGGTCATCCGCTCCAGCCGGGCCAGCCGATGGTCCGGGCTGCACACCAGAACCATATTCTCCGAACGTAACGGGATACATGTCATACCGCGTACCGGGGCAGGATAGGAAATAACCCCTAAATCCACTTCATCATCCATAACCGCCTCGTAGATCCGGTTCGGACGTAAATACTCTAACCGGGCCTTGGCCTTGGGATAACGGCTCATGAATTCCTGCATGCAGCGGCTCATATCGTGCAGACCAACCGAATAAATCGCCGCCACCCGGACCACCCCCGCGATTTCCTTACGCAGAGAGCGGACCTGGGTCTCGGTGATCTCATAACATTCGAGCAACTGTTTGAAACCCTCGTAAGCGGCTTCTCCCTCCGGCGTCAACACGAAAGGCCGTTTCGTCCGGTCGATAAGTTGCACCTCAAGGTGCCGCTCGAGCTGGTGTACCGCCTGACTGGCAGCCGATTGAGAAACCCGGTTCAAGGCCGCCCCCCGAGAGAAACTCTGGCTCCGCACCACGTCACAGAAAATTTTGATTGTCTCGATATTCATGACGACCGTCTCGACTTCCTTTTGTATTAGCCAACCTAATTTGAATTATCAATATATACGACATTTACTTATACGTCAATCGATTTTAAGCATTTCGATAGATAGTTTATTACTAATACTAATGATTTGTATCATAAGCATGTACTTACTATTAGTTTCCGACTTTGCTATCCTTTCGGAACAGTGATTATTTTCACAAACAGCGACTAGCTATTAACATTCGTAATGTTGACGGCCGCGTATCATAAAGGGATGGGGCGATCCTGATTGCGCCCTCCCGCTAAGGAGCAAAGTACCATGTCCTACATCGAAGAAATCATGCAACTGGTTCTCAGGCGTAACCCCGCAGAGCTCGAATTCCATCAGGCGGTCAAGGAAGTCCTCGACTCACTCACTCCGGTTTTTGAACGCTATCCCAAGTATTCGAAGAACCGTATTCTCGAACGCTTTGTCGAGCCGGAACGAGTGATCACCTTCCGGGTTCCCTGGGTCGATGACAAGGGCCAGTACCAGGTCAATCGCGGCTTCCGCATCGAGTTCAACAGCGCCATCGGACCATACAAGGGTGGCCTGCGTTTTCACCCGACGGTCAACCAGGGCATCCTCAAGTTCCTGGCCTTCGAGCAGATTCTGAAAAACACACTGACCACCCTGCCGATGGGTGGCGGCAAGGGCGGCTCTGATTTCGATCCCAAGGGAAAATCCGACAACGAAGTCATGCGCTTCTGCCAGTCGTTCATGACCGAGTTGCAACGGCATATCGGCCCCGACACCGACGTACCCGCCGGCGATATCGGTGTTGGTGGTCGCGAAATAGGCTTTCTCTTCGGCCAGTACAAGCGGTTGCGTAACGAATTCACCGGTGTCCTTACCGGCAAGGGACTTAACTGGGGCGGCTCTCTTATACGGCCCGAAGCTACCGGATACGGCTGTGTCTATTTCGCCCAGGAAATGCTCGCAACCCGTGGCGAATCTTTCAAAGGTAAGGTCTGCACGGTTTCCGGCTCGGGCAACGTAGCCCAGTACACCATAGAAAAGCTAAATCAGCTCGGAGCCAAGTGCATTACTATCTCCGACTCGAACGGCACGATCCATGACCCAGCCGGGATCAACGAAGAGAAACTCGCCTTCATCATGGACCTGAAAAACGTCCGCCGCGGCCGTGTTCGCGAATACGCCGAGAAGTACAAGGGGGTCGAGTATCGCGAGGGCGTGCGTCCCTGGGGCATCAAGTGCGATTGCGCCTTCCCCTCCGCCACCCAGAACGAGATCAACGGCGAAGATGCCAAGGCCCTGGTCAAGAACGGATGTATACTTGTCGCCGAAGGGGCCAACATGCCCACCGATGCCGAAGGCGTCGATGTCTTTATTGAAAACAAGATTCTGTACGGCCCGGGCAAGGCGGCCAATGCCGGTGGCGTGGCTGTATCCGGCCTGGAAATGGCCCAGAACGCTCAGCATATCGCGTGGCCGCGAGAGGAAGTCGATGCACGATTGCAGAGCATAATGAAAGCCATCCACACCGCGGTTTCCGGCACCGCGGCCGATTATCATCAGCCCACAAACTATGTCCTGGGGGCCAACATCGCCGGCTTCATAAAGGTCGCCGATGCCATGATCGAACAGGGTCTGGTGTAATCCCCGAAGAAAGTAGATACGCCGGCAACCAAGATGGTCCGGCAATCAGTTCGACCAACGACCTCGCCGACACCAATCGGCGAGGTCTTTTTTCGTATAGCGGGAACATGCAAACCGCCGTAAATGCATCATTTACCGGAATAGTGCGCAATACCCGGCCGTATCGAGCAGGTTGAGAAATGGGGCTACCGAGCCGTTCAAGCCGCCCTGGGGCGCGGTTGATCTACAGCATACCGACCTGTTTGGCGTAATTGAATATACCTCCCGATTCGATGATCGGGGCCACATCACCCAACGACCGCAGAGGATACGTTTTGCCTGAACCGATGACCCGCAACATGTTTTCGGCCGGGAGGATTTCCACTTCCTCACCCGTGGCGATTTCTACGTGACCTCCGGAAGCCCATTCGAAGGGGATCAGGTATCCGCCGTTGACCGAGTTGCGGTAGAAAATCCGGGCGTAGGACTCGGCCACCACCGCTTGTACCCCCGCTTCCGCCAGGGCCAGCGGAGCGTGCTCCCGAGAACTGCCACATCCGAAGTTTTTCCCGCCGATGATGACACGAAACACGCTGTTTGTATTGGACTCGTCGGCCTGGTCCACGAATGGAATGTTCCCGATCGGCAACCCTGCCTGAGCCGGCGGCACGCCGATCAGGGCATAGCGGCCGAACTGCTTGCGTTCTTCCGGAATGGCCGGGTTATACATCAGATAATGGGCCGGAATGATCTGGTCCGTATCTATGTTATCGCCTAGTACGTATGCTTTACCTGCAATCGATTGGTTCATTGTTTACCTCGCATCCATTATTGCATATCAACGCCTGGCGCCGATGGGGATCGACCTAGGTTCGTGCCCATGACGACCGGTCATTATAACGTGTTCGCGGGCATGGGGAACGGCCGTCCCTATGAAAAAACGGGCGAATCGTTGGTTATCCGATCCGCCCGTTTCGATGGCTATTGAATACCCGTCTTCCCGCTGGTCGACTAAAGGCGGGGCATCAGGGACGCTTCGAGGTAATCTCGAAGATGGATTGTGTTTTCACAATAGTGAAGTCCGTGGGAAAAACCTGGAACGACCGCACGTGCAGTTCCCGATCCCGGGCTTCCCAATCGATGAAGGTAAAGGGCACCAGACTCTCATCCTGCCCCACCCATTCCGCGAAATCTACCAGTAAACCACGCGAGCTGGCATAACGCAGCAAATCGCGGTGCGAGGCATGAAACAGATTTTGAGTCATACGCTCGACTTGCGTGGAAAGGATATACTGAGTTCCATCGTCAAACTCTTCCTGGTGATCGCGTTCCCCGCGGAACTGGAAGGAGGTTACCATCCCATTCTGCGGCAAGACCTCGATGTCATCGGTGGTTACTTCAGTTATGCAGCGACCCTGTGACTCAAAGGTTACCGCGTGGGACAACCCCATGACCCAAATATCCGCCTGATAAGCCGGCCGCGACAGATGCCGATTCTTGTGAATGCAGAACAGCTCCGGGTGCAGGGGCCGGCGGTATAGAACGAACTTCAAATCCGCCACACGCTGAATGGTTTGACCAAGCTCCACGATATAACCTCGACTTTCTATGGCCTTATCGACGCAAAACCGCTCGATAATGACCGGATAGTATCCACCCTGACACTCACGGGGGCCTGTATACTTAGAACATACCCGCGCCAGCTTCACTGGGCGGTGCGACTTAGCTTGTTTATTTAACGGAATACTGCTGAGCGCCGCCCTGCTCATTCCCCGGCAGAACCCACTACGGCGGCTACCCCCTCCATGTAGGCGTTGCGTGGGACGCACGCTCCGAATAACATTATAATCCTTTTCTAATGAAACACAAAGGTAATTTTAAAAAAAACACACTTTTCATCATAAGGACGCCGTTTTATACGCTCGCGAAACCCCCAAAGTTCCGACTATCGCAAAAAAAGACGGATTGCCGACAATGCCTAGACCTGGAGGTATTAAGTAAAGGGTAACTATGTTAAACGAGATAAAGGGGTCTTCTGAAGCTCCGGGATATACACGGGAAGCCATCTCCTCGTCTCTGCCCAAACCCACCCGTCGGGGGATACTCCGCAAGCTTCTCTACGGGGGGGTAGCCGGCACTCTGAGTGGAGCAGTGTACACCTTCGGCATCGAACCGATATGGATCCAGATTATCGAGAAACCCATGCCTATTCCAGGCTTGCCCAAACCCTTTGATGGGTTTCGCCTGGTGCAACTCAGCGATCCGCACTTCGGAAGTGAAGTGCCATACGAATATTTAAGCAGATGCATTCTGGAAGCGAACCGGCTGAACCCCGACCTGTTCGTGGTTACCGGGGATATCGTCCAGCACGGCCAGAACCAGTGGAACGAGGCGGCGGCGACGCTGTTATCCAGCCTGCGTGCCCGGCATGGGGTGCTGGCGGTGCTGGGGAATCACGACTGGTCCTCTTATGCGCTAGGACGGGGTATTGCCTGGCGGGCTGATAGGGTTGCGGACGCCCTCCGGGCCAAGGGCATAGTCGTTTTGCGGAACGAAGCGATTCATATCCACCGCGATGGGGCCGATCTGCATATCGTGGGGCTGGATGATTATTGGGAAGACCGTTTCGAGCCAGAAACCGCCTTTTCCCACGTACCCCCCGCCGAACCCTGTATCGCCCTGGTTCACCAGCCGGATGCCTTTCCGGAATTGCTGGATACCCCCGCCTGTTGGGTTCTGGCCGGCCATACCCACGGTGGACAGGTCAACCTGCCCTGGTATGGACCGCCGCTTTTGCCCGTACGCCATAAACAGTTTGTCGCCGGACATTACCAGTTGTCCGGCAAGAACTTATATATCAATCGCGGTCTCGGCTGGCTCAAACGCGTACGTTTCAACGCCCGTCCGGAAATCACCGAGTTTACCCTGCGGCCGGAATAGCCGGTTGCCCACCCCGCCAACAAATCCAATCATGCGTGGTTCATGTGTGTATAATGAATAGTAGGGCCTTACCTGGCGAAGCGCTTATCCCGCTTATTTTCGGAGGCAAACCCTTCTTTCGGAGAAAATGTCCGCTCCGGGTGGACACTTGTGTTTCAGTATAATTGGCCATTGAATGGTCCGGCTCGCCGGAAATATATTTGCGCATAGCATGATCAGAGAGGAGAACCTGCAATGCGACGCATGACAGCTTTCGGACTCGTTGGTTTGTTGGTAGCGATCAGTGGGGCGAATTGTCTTTGGCCATTTGGAAACACCGATACCCGGGTAGCCGGGTTGCGGAAATTCAAGTCGGCCGAGGAGCTGCGCACGTTTTTCGTCGATCAGGCCACGAAGGGATACTCGAATCAGATGTCCGGTGGCGACTGGATGATGTTTGACGCCGCGCCCGGGGATATGGCCATGACCCCGGAGCCGGACGACGGCGCCGGGGGCACGAGTTATTCAACGACGAATATCCAGGAAGCCGGGGTCGATGAAAGCGACATCGTTAAAAACGACGGGCAGTACATTTACGTACTCGAGAATAACACCATCCACATCGTACAGGCCATGCCGCCCGGGGGGCTGGCCGAACTGGCGACCATCGCGGTTCCTGAATCGGCGGATTCGTTTTACCTGTACGGGGACAAGCTGATTGTGTTGTCCCGAAAATACTCATGGTACCCCTATTACTACTACAATGATTTCGGGCCTGTCCCGGGCATTGACGTGGATGTCGCCGCGTCCCCCACAAGAGTTGACGAGAAAGACGAGGATGCAAGGAAGGCGGCAAAAGAAGATGAGTCGGTAAGCGATGATGGAGACGAACCAGAAGACAACGACGAAGGCGCGAATGAAGGAGAAGACGGGCAGGAGGTAGAGAACCAGGGCGATGACGACGCCGATGGAGAGGACGAACAGAACGGCACGGACGAGGATGAGGAGAATGGCGGGGGTGAGGACGGAGACGAAGGAGAACCCACTGAAGAACCCCCGGATATCATCGGTGGCGATTGGAACGACGGTTCGGAAACCATCGTGACCGTGATTGATGTCTCCGTCCCGGCCAATCCGAGTATCCTGTCGCAAATCCGCATGGAAGGCGACCTGGTCTCCAGTCGGATGATCGATAATTACCTGTACGTGGTGATGACCACCACCCCCTTTATTCCCTGGGACGCCGACAACCAGACCATCGGGAACATGACTCTCGAACAGTGGTTGCCGGATTACCAAATTACGGATGGCGCTGGGCAGGTTGTCGGTAGCGGCCCCCTCGCCGGCTGGGAGGATTTCTACCGCCCCGAAACCCCGGACGGTTACGGCATCACGACCGTGGCCACCGTCAATGTCGATGATCCGAGCGGTTCGATCGCCACGACG
>JAAYCU010000115.1 GCA_012729595.1 Phycisphaerales bacterium | reverse complement strand
GGATGTCAGCGGGTGGCGTTTATACGTGTTAAATGCCTGAACGGTTTCGCTGACGGGATCAACCCGGTCTGTTCCCAGGATGTGCTCTATGATGGAGTGTTGATCGAAAACTCCACGGACGATCCCATCACCCTCAAGAACCAAAGCATGGTTCCGGACGGTCCGCCTTGCGGCTATTTGACCCAGAACATCATCATCACCAACACAATAGTACGCAACACCAGCCATCCGGCCATCAAGTTCGGGACCGGGACCGCCGGTGTATTCCGTAACATTCTGATAAGCAACTGCACTTTTGAGCAGACCGGGTCGATATTCTCCATCCAACTGATGCGTCCGGATATTCCCAGTGTGCCCGAGCGAGTGATCGAGAACGTCACCTTTTCCAATATCGTTGTGCGCAATAGCGGGAAGCTGTTCGATATCACATCTCTAGACGTGGTTCGCCCCGTGATCCGTAATCTATCGGTCAGCAATATTATCGCGGACGGGGTCCATGGCATGTCCCAAATCTGCGGCCTACCCGGGGCGCCTATTCAGAATGTGGATTTGAGCAATATCCGTGTCAGATATGCCGGTAGCGCTTGCCCGCTCTGGTTGGAGGCGGATTGGGTACAAGATTTGCGTATGAATAATATTCGTTTGGATCTGGCCAATCAGGTCGATTCCGCATTCTCGTTTACCAATGGTGGTGCCGTGGAACTGCGGGGTGTGAATATTACCGGCTTGACCAATCAGGCGGAGGCCATTCGGTTGGACAACATTGACGGGTTCGCCGTCTATGACTCGGTGGCGTCTTCCGTGGATAGGTATGTGCAAGTTGGCCCCGCGGGGGCGAACAATCTGTCTTTCTCGGGTATGGATTTTCGGCACACGAAGGTTCCCGTGTCGGCCGGGCTGGAAATACCGGCCGGTGGCGTATTTCCCGTGGCCCGCAATATCCGGTACAGCGATCTTTCGGCATCTCCGAGGATCAAGCCGAACGAGGTGTTCCAAGCCCAGGTCACGCTGGCCAATGAGGGCGAATCAGGCTTCGCGCGCGTGGAATTATGCGTAGATGGTAAAGTCGACGGAGGCAAGTGGTTATGGCTGGATCGGGATGAGATTCGATCCGTCGAACTGGCGACTTCGGCGTACTACGTGCCTGGGGAATATCCGCTTTCGATCAGCAAGCTTACGGTTGCAGGGCAGGTGCTGGCGGCGCCCGCGGCGTTCGAATATGGCGAGCGGATGGAGGTTGTTGCTCCGGCGGCGGCCGGGGAGACGACACGTGTCACGGTCCCGGTGAAAAACATCGGCGGGGCGGCGGGTGACAAGGAGGTAGTCCTGTACGCGGACGACCAGGTAGTGGCCAGGCGGAAGGTTACCTTGCAGCCCGGCGAGGAACAGCACGTGGTTCTTGAACACCGTTTTAGCGAATCCGGTTCTCGATTTCTAAGGGTGGATGATTGGCCGGCATGGCCTTTCGCGACTTTCACGAACACTCAGGCCATTTTCAGTCAAACCCGTGACCGAATTATAATTGACGCGGGCGGGGGCAAGGGAAAACGGTTCTGCAACGGAGATTATGTCACGGCATATATCCCACGGGTCGAGGGAGACTTCGTGGCCACCGTACGGATGCTGAGCCAGAAGGCGACGAGTTATGCTTCACCAGTCGGTTTGGTCGTCCGCAACGATTTGACCCGCCAGGGAGCGGAGTCTCCCGCCTTGGCCATAGTGTATATGGAGCCGATGTATGGTGGTCAGCAGGCATGGCAGGCGGATGTGTCTGGTGACGGCGAGATTGATTCCACTTTCTATGGCCAAGGGGGCTATCCGCTCTGGTTCAAGCTTGAAAAGCGTGGCCAAGAGTTGACCGCCTATACCAGCTACAATAGCCAGACTTGGGTCATACCACAGGTCGCATGGGATAATGGGGAAGGGGCCCACGAAGGCGTATATACCATACCTTCGGCGGCGGCCGTGCAGGATGTGGGGCTATTCAGTTATGCGGACAGTGTAAACGAAGAAATGGCTCGGGTTGAGTTTGATAATTGGCGATTGGACCAGCCTCTTCCCTTGAATGCGCTGGAGTTCAGTGAGCTGGAGGTATCAAAAACGCAGGTTGGCTTATACGAGCAGTTTACGACCACGGCTGTAGTTACGAATCGTTCTGATCGGGAAGGTCCGGCAAAAGTCGGATTCTTTTTCAACACTCACGAACCACATACCCGCTGGCTGGATTTGAAGCCGGGTGAAAGCCAAAAAGTCGAGTTCACCCTGTCTCCCATGCATATTAAGGGGATTTTGTGGCTGGTTCAACGCGATCCTAACTGGATTTATGGCCAACACCGAGTGACCATCGGTAATGCGACGCCGCTTGAAATCAACGTTCGCAAATAACGCGTTATGGGGCATTCCGTCAGGGCGGGCATGTCCGCCCTGGCAGCAATGTTCCAGGCGGGCTGGTTCCGTTGAGCCGGAGCATCTGAAAAGATGCCGGTAACTATGTTGTGGGCATGGTTATTGAAGAGCAGGCTGGGCCGGACGTCAGGCAGATCGAGCCAGCCGCGACGAAATTAATCGCAAATAAGACTCGGCGGTCAGGGTTGCGCGAGCGCCCGCTCCAACGGCCTGTCGGCACAATTGGAGTGGGGGTTACTCATCCATTTATGGGCGAATACCGTTACATGGCAGAGCGCTATGCGGACAAGGGCACGCTGAAGCCCTTCGCCGTACACCCGGGTACGGCTTAGTAGAACTTATAAGTCCTGGGGAGAACGACTTCGGGTACAGGCGCATCACCTAAATGCAGTTCACTTGGGAAATAGTCCCTTTGTGAGTTCAAGACCGCGTCCCATTCTATCAGTTGCCCGCTATATGCCGCTTCGCGGCCCATGATGCCGGTCAAGGTGCTTTCAGCCACCGCCTGGACTTCATTGACTGGTTGGCCGGAACGGATGCTTTCGAACAGACTAAGCATTTGTAGCTCATATGGGTCACGGTGAGCATACTGGTCGTACTTCCACTCTCCCTGTTTGCTATTGATCCAGGTCATGCAGTCAGTGCTGCCGTCCGTTCCCTTAGCATGGTTGGCGATGCGTCTATCACTGCCCGCTATCTGGCGATTCTGGCTGAATAAGTGGGTTCCATCCGGATACACATACTCGATAGCGAAGTGGTCGTAGGTATGTCCGAATTCCTCGCCAGACCGGGCCTGTAGTCCTCCCATCCCGTAGGCACTGACCGGATGCGCCTGCATGGCCCAGTTTGCGACATCCAGCATGTGAACATGCTGTTCAACAATGCAATCTCCCGAGAGCCAGGTGTAGTAGTTCCAGTTGCGGATCTGCCATTCCATGTCTCCCCACCCCGGCTCTCTGGGAATCATCCACATATCATTGACGTTGAAATATGCCATCGCTTGAATGATGTTCCCGATCGCCCCGTCGTGCAGCCTGCGAATGGTCTCTATGAAACTGGGGGTATGCCGTTTAACCGTGCCGGCCATGATGGCAAGGCCTTTTTTCTTGGCTATCTCCCCGGATTTCATAATGGATCGGACTCCCGGGGCATCCACCGCCGCCGGTTTTTCCATGAATACATGTTTATCCGCCTCCACGGCGGCGCGCAGTTCCCGGGGGCGGAAGCAGGGGGGGCTGGCTAAAATTACACAGTTGACTTCAGGTATCTCGAGCACCTTCCGATAGGCATCAAAACCCGTAAAACAGAGGTCTTCCCGTACGGGGTTACCAACTATTGCCAATTGATGACGGCACTGGTCAAGACGATCCCGGAAGAGATCGGCCAGAGCGACCACCTCGACCCCTTGGGCCTGGATTTTGGCACCTGGTTGGGCATTTTCGGTGTGATACCCGTTTCTGGGGTCCGGATAAATCACCGTAGTAGGAGCCAGCAGTGAGTTGAGGGCCGCACCCGTACCCCTGCCGCCACATCCAATCACAGCGATTCGGATTTTGTCATTCCCTTTAGCCCCAGCTCCTCGGGTGATGGCGGGTATGCTCGTGGCCGCGGCGGCAAATGATGACTTCTTCAAAAACTGTCTTCTTGACAACCCGTTACACCGGTCCATTGCGATCTCCTTGACATAGAAGCCATTGTTGGATACAGGGAAAGCGGGCGCGACACCACGGCCTGCCGTTGGATTCCATGGTATGCGATTTGAATCAGTCGGGCAATAGTCTGTTGTCGATGGCGAGGCGCTTGCGTTCTTACGTTCGCCTTATTTTGCGGAGTGAATTCGAGCGGTCCGGAAATCCTTCCCCGCAGTGACCTGCATTCTTGATGATCCAGCGGCGAGTTCCAAAAAGTTTT
>JAAYCU010000010.1 GCA_012729595.1 Phycisphaerales bacterium | reverse complement strand
TAAATATGTGATCGACTTCCTGGCCGACGGCTCCGCGCGAGTTGTAACGGCGGTCGCCAGGGCGGACGATTGGATCGATAGGATATTCGTTGACAGCACAATAGACCTGATCGCCCGATGGACCTACGCGACGGGCATATCGCTGCGTCGGCTCCAGACCGGCAACGTCCGGCAATATGTAATGTGGCTCGGCGTCGGGCTGGTCACGATGTTCGTGCTGCTGAGTATGTATTGGAATTATGCAATGGCGGGAGGATGAAATACGTTTAGCCCCGGCCTCCACGCCGGGTGCTCGACGCATGGAATAATCGGCCGTATTTCCCGGAGTAGACGCCGGGGATAAACATTTAACCACTAACCACTATGTTCGACCTCCAAGACCCCGAAGTTCTCCGAACTTGGCTTTTGAGCCTGATAATTTTTCTGCCGGCCGTCGGCGCGCTGGCACTGTGTCTGATGCCGACGCGCAACGAGATGTTCCTCAAGCGGTTCTCACTGCTAATTACCGTTTTGGTGTTCCTGCTGACGGTTTGGCTGATCCTGCCGGGCGGGGCGGACACGGGACATTTCACCGCCGGCGAAGCGGGCATGCAAACCGTCGTCAAGCACCAGTGGATTCCATCGTTCAGCATCGAGTATTACCTCGGCCTGGACGGCATCAGCCTGCCACTGGTCATTCTGACCTCGTTTTTAAGCGTGTTGGCGATGTGGGCGAGTTGGGGGATAAACAAGAGCGTCCGGGCATACTGCGCCCTATTCCTGCTGCTGGAAACCGGCATGTTGGGCGTGTTCATGGCCCTGGATTTCTTCCTGTTCTACGTATTCTGGGAAGTGATGCTGCTGCCGATGTACTTTTTGATCGGTGTCTGGGGCGGGCCGCGACGAGAGTATGCCGCGATAAAGTTCTTCCTGTTCACGCTGGCTGGCAGTGTGCTGATGCTGGTCGCCATTTTGGTGCTGTACTTCAATAGCAGCGTTGACGGAAGCCCGCTGACGTTCGATATACTCGAACTGGCCCGTATCGGCCAGTTGCCCAATTCGCCGTTCAACGACCCGGAAAACACACTGCTCTGGGGCCAGTCGATTTCGTGGTGGGCGTTCCTGCTGCTGTTCGTCGGCTTCGCGGTCAAGCTGCCGTCGGTACCGATCCATACATGGTTGCCCGACGCTCACGTCGAGGCGCCCACCCCGATCTCGATGATCCTGGCCGGCGTGCTGCTGAAGATGGGCGGATACGGTATCATCCGCATCTGCTATCCCATTTGCCCCCAGGCCGGATACCAACTCGCTTGGCTCGTCTGCGGACTGGGTACGGTCAGTATGGTCTACGGTGCCTTGGCCGCGATGGCTCAAAAGGACTTCAAGCGACTCGTGGCCTGTAGTTCCGTCAGCCACATGGGCTACGTGCTGTTGGGCATCGGCGTCTGGAGTGCAACGGCCGGAAATAACTTTAACACCGATTACTGGACGATGGGCATGTCCGGGGCCATGTTCCAGATGATCGCACACGGCATCAGTTCCGCCGGCATGTTCTTCCTGGTCGGAGTGGTTTACGACCGCGTGCATCACCGCAACCTCGACCAGTTCGGCGGGCTGTTCCCCCGAATGCCGGTCTACAGCGGCATCTCGATGATTATCTTCTTCGCCGCCCTAGGCTTACCCGGGCTGTGCGGCTTCTGGGGCGAGATTTTAGTCATCCTCGGCACGTGGAGCTATAGCAAGACGCTGGCCGTTGTGGCCGCGTCGGTGATGATTCTGACCGCCGGCTACATCCTCTGGACGATCCAGCGGGTGTACCTCGGCCCCGAATACAAAGGCCCTCACGCCGAGGCGCTGAAACCGATGAACCGCCGCGAGAAATACATCGCCGTGCCGTTGGTGGCCTTCGCGATTCTGTTCGGCGTCTATCCGAAGGCGTTGTTCGACTACGTCACCCCGTCCGTCGAGAAAACGGTGGTCGAAATGAAAGACTGGGCATTCTCCGCCGAGCGATCTTCGGCTGATTCACAGGAGGTCGAGCGGTAGTGAACTTTGATC
>JAAYCU010000114.1 GCA_012729595.1 Phycisphaerales bacterium | reverse complement strand
GGGCGGCCTTGGCGCGCTCTGCCTTGATAGCTTTCTCAGTTTTGGGGGCGAGGATCATGATCATGTGCCTGCCCTCCAGCAGGGGGCGGCGCTCCACAACGCCCACATCCTTGACGCGCTCGGCAAAGTCGTTCATGACCTTGATGCCAATCTCCGAGTGGGTAATCTGGCGTCCGCGGAAGCGAATGGTCACCTTGACCTTGTCACCTGCTGACAGGAACTTCACCGCATTCTTGGCCTTGGTCAGCACATCGTTTTCTTCGATGGTGGCTGACAGTTGCACTTCCTTAAGGGAGATGGTTTTCTGGTTCTTGCGCATCTCCTTCTCGCGCTTGGCCTGCTCAAAGCGATGCTTGTCGTAATCCATCAGCTTGCACACAGGGGGCTTGGCGTTGGGGACGATTTTCACCAGGTCCAGGCGGTGCTGTTCAGCAAGCTGCAAAGCTGCCTGCGTGGGCATGATACCAAGCTGTGCACCGTCCGCGCCGACAACGCGTACCTCCCGGTCTCTGATCTCTTCGTTGATCATTGGATCGTTGTTGATGTCTGGTCACCTCCGTCATTAAATCAAAAAATTGGCGGGCATCGCTACCCGCCAATAAAAGAGACGTATCCTCTTTGCATAACCCGGCAAAACAGTATTCGCAGGGTGAGAAGCGGGTGCTTCTGCTTGTCGCATCAATGAATATAACATATGAAAAGAAGTCCGTCAATCTCTGTTTGCGGGTTGACACGGAAAATTGCGGAAAAATTGTGGAAAACCCTGACCTGGGTCTGATCTGTGTGAACAACCATACAATGGTTATATAGACTTTTTTACCGGGAAACGGGTATTCAAACCAATCAGCTTTTTGATTATTCTTAAGCTACACAATCCAATCTGTACATCCCGATGCCGGTATTATCTGCCCGAAAACGCAGTCCGTAGGGAAGGTCAACTGGCAAATCCCGCGCAAACGTGGAGTACAACCATTGTATTGTAGGAGACGGCCCATCATTCTATCACGAGTTGAACAAAGGAGAATTCCCATGAAGCGAAAGTTTGCCTGTGTAACCGCATTGATTCTGATTGTCACGCTCTCCCTGCCAGTCGCCTTGGCAGAGCCCGATCTTCAGCCCAAGCTGCCGACCGAGCATACGATCGAATACAATAAGAACTTTGGCGATGACAACTACTTTTCCGGATTGCCGGGCGAGAAAGAATTTGCCGACTATGGTTTGATCGACCGAGGTGACGGTAAGATTCGCTCACTGCAAGACCCGAACATGGTGCTGGTGGATATCGAGCAATTGCATGGCTTCCTGATGACCGAAGAGAATAAGGGCAGCGTTAACCCGTCGCTATGGGAAGAGGCGAAGCTGAACTACAACTACGGCCTGTACAAGGTGACTGACGGTGTGTACCAGGTTCGGGGATACTCCATTGCCAACGTCACCTTCGTTGAAACCAATAACGGCTGGTTCATCATGGATGCCTCCTCCAGCAATGAGTGCGCCAAGGCGGCGCTGGATCTGGTGGAAAAGAACCTGGGCAAGCGTCCCATCTACGCGATCTCCTACTCCCATACTCATGCTGATCACTACGGGGGCGCCAAGGTGTTTGCAACTGAACAGCAGGTTGTGGATGGTTCGGTGCGTGTGTTTGCGCCCGAGGGATTTATGGAGTATGTGGCCTCCGAAAACATCTATGTCGGCGCTGCGATGGGCAGACGGGCTATCTTCCAGTTTTCCGGTGAGGAACCGGGCATGTATGCCGGAGTTGACTCGGGCCTTGGCAAGAGCATCTACGGCATAACCACCACGCTGCTTGCGCCCAGCGATGTGATTAAGGAAAATCAGTCGGTTGTGGTTGATGGGCTGGAGGTCCAGTTCCAGCTAACGCCGGGCACCGAGGCGCCTGCCGAAATGAACACCTACATTCCCAAGTATAAAACGTTCTTTGGTGCGGAGAACGTGACCGGCACGCTGCACAATGTCTATACTCTCAGAGGCGCCGAGATTCGTGATGCGCTTGGCTGGGCAAAATACATCGACGAGGCGATCACGCTGTGGCCGG
>JAAYCU010000113.1 GCA_012729595.1 Phycisphaerales bacterium | reverse complement strand
CGATTGGTATACAAGAAGAAATGCGGCGGCGACCTGGAAACGGGGCGATACGGGAAATCCTCGCGCTGCACGGCTCGGCCCGCCGTCACGCCAAGAAACCTGTAATGTTCGCTTGTTTTGGGCCTAGCAATGGCCAGGTATCACCGAGACTAGAGCATCAAGTGAAACCTCGGCGACAGCACCATACGCACCTGAGGGATGTCGCCACTGGATAGGACCGTCCGCGAGGTTCTGACCCGTAGCACAAATCCCACCGATCAAGATATAACAAACTGAGAAAAAACAGCCTTGTACAGTTTAGCCTTCGTCCAATGCTGCGGGTCCGGGCTGAGGAAAATGAGGGTAGAACAAAAGAAGTCTAAGAGGCAAGAACCGTTGCCGCCACTTGCATACGCGATGTACCGCTCGTACAAAACTTCAGCATTTTCCACTCCCCGCGCAAACACCACGAACTCATGCGGAGAACCGCTTGGGTGCCGCGAGATAAGATACCCCACACACCTGCACTTGAATGTACCTGATTAATCCTCCTCATGGATTATATCCGGCCCTGCGAGCTGATGCTATGGCATAACCGAAAAGCATTGACACTATCCGAGATATTATTTGTCTTATTTTGTGCAAATTGATTCTGAGTCGGCAAGAACATGCCCCATCGACGAGCGCAACAAACCATTTCGTCTACGAGTAGGTACGTAAATCGCACAGTGGCGTCAACAGTCCTACTTATAACAATCTTGGGCGCCGTTGCGGTTTATTATGGTAACTGTGACTGGGATTTCTCTATCTTCGCCCATGAATCCTTTAGCGTCACCGTTCGGTTAAAAACCGTCTTTTCGGGCGTAGAGTCGGGATCAACGCAGAAGTAACCGAGACGTTCGAACTGGTAGCGGCTGAGCGGGGCCGCCCCTTTCAGGCTGGGCTCAACCCAGGCTTGCGGGACAACCTCCAGCGAGTTGAGATTCAGGTTGTTCTTATAATCCATCCCCGGAGGCACATCATCGGGATCGGGCACGGTGAACAGATTATCGTAAAGCCGCACCTCGACCGGCAGGGCCTGATCGGCCGCCACCCAGTGCAGGGTGACCTTGACCTTCCGCCCGTCGGGCGAGTCGCCGCCGCGCGTGGCCGGGTCGTAGGTGCAATGCAGCTCGGTCACGTTCCCCGCCTCATCTTTCACCACGCTCGTACACGTAATGTAATATGCATAGCGCAGGCGTACTTCGCGCCCGGGAGCCAGCCGGAAGAACTTCCTCGGCGGATCCTCACGGAAGTCGTCCTGCTCGATATACAGGACGCGCGAGAACGGCACCTGGCGCGTACCCGCCGACGGATCCTCCGGATTGTTGATCGCCTCCAGCATCTCCGTCTGTCCTTCGGGATAGTTGTCGATGATCACCTTGAGCGGGCGCAACACGGCCATCACCCGCGGACTGGTTCGGTTCAGGTGCTCGCGCAGGCAATGCTCGAGCAAGGCAATGTCGATCGTGCTTTCGTATTTGTTGACCCCGATGACCTTGCAGAAATTGCGGATGGCCTCGGGCGAATAACCCCGCCGCCGTAGTCCGCAAAGAGTCGGCATACGCGGATCGTCCCACCCGCGAACATGCCCGCCCTTGACCAGTTCGAGCAGCTTGCGCTTGCTCATCACCGTATAGGTCAGGTTCAACCGGGCAAATTCGATCTGTTGCGGATGATAAATCCCCAACGCGTCGCAGAACCAGTCATACAACGGCCGATGGTTCTCGAACTCCAACGTGCAGATCGAATGCGTAATCCGCTCGATCGAATCCGACTGGCCGTGGGTCCAGTCGTAGGTCGGATAGATACACCACTTATCGCCGACGTGCGGATGGACCGCCCGCATGATCCGGTACATCACCGGATCGCGCATATTCAAATTAGGCGAGGCCATGTCGATCCTGGCCCGCAACGTGCGCGAACCGTCCGGAAACTCGCCCGCCCGCATCCGCTCGAATAGATCGAGGTTCTCCTTGACCGACCGGTTGCGATACGGGCTATCCTTGCCCGGCTGAGTCAGCGTGCCCCGATGCTCGCGCACCTGATCGCCGTCCAGATCGCACACGTAAGCCTTGCCCGCCTGGATAAGTTGCACGGCCCATTCGTAAAGCTGGTCAAAATACTCCGAGGCGTAGTATTCGTGTTCGCCCCAGTCGAACCCCAGCCAGCGTACGTCGGCCTTGATCGAATCTATGTATTCCTGCTCTTCCTTGGTCGGGTTGGTGTCGTCGTAACGCAGGTGACACTGGGCTCCGCCGGGGGCCTTGTCCCTGAATTCCTCGGCGATCCCGAAGTTCAGACAGATGCTCTTGGCGTGCCCGATATGCAGATATCCGTTCGGCTCCGGCGGGAAGCGGGTAATCACCCGCCCGTCCCACTTGTTCGTCCGCAGATCCTCGGCCACGATGTCCCGTACAAAATCGCTCGCTTGCCTGTTGTCGTCACTCATATACAGCGTCCCGTAAAACCCGCCCACTCATGCCATGCCTGAAAAATAAGCCGGTATCATATCATAACGCGGCCGGTATAAGAATAGATGATTTACCCGATATGTTTACCCAGCAGGCCGGCGACCTCGACGCAGTCCTTGTCGCCTCGACCGGAAAGATTAATCACGATCACGCAATCTTTCGGCAGCGCCGGAGCGATCTTGATCACATGAGCGACCGCATGGGCGCTTTCCAGGGCGGGGATAATCCCCTCCATCTCGCTCAAGGCGGTAAACGCGGCGAGGGCCTCGCTGTCCGTGACCGAGGTATACTCGGCCCGGCCGCTGTCCTTCCAGCTCGAATGTTCCGGCCCCACGCCCGGATAATCCAGACCGGCGGATACAGAATGCACCGGAAGGGTCTGTCCGTCATCATCCTGAAGCACGTACGTAAACATCCCGTGCAGCACGCCCGGCTGACCCTTGGCCAGGGTGGCCGCGTGTCGTTGCGTATCCACGCCTTCGCCGGCGGCCTCGACCCCGACCAGCTTGACCGACGGCTCGCCGATGAACGGGTAGAAAATGCCGGCCGCGTTGCTGCCCCCGCCTACGCAGGCCACAACCATATCCGGCAGCCGGCTCAATTGCTCCTGACACTGCTCGCGCGTCTCCCGCCCCACCACGGCCTGAAAATCGCGTACGATCATCGGGAACGGATGCGGACCCATCACGCTGCCGATCACATAGTGCGTATGTTGCACGCTACCCATCCAGTCGCGCATGGCCTCGTTGATCGCGTCCTTCAGTGTTTTCTGCCCGCTGTGTACCGGCACCACCCGCGTACCGAGCAGTTCCATGCGAAAGACGTTCAGCTTCTGCCGCCGTACGTCCTCCGCCCCCATGTAGACGACGCACTCCATACCGAACATGGCCGCCGCCGTGGCCGTGGCCACGCCGTGCTGACCGGCCCCGGTCTCGGCGATGATCCGGTTCTTGCCCATCCGCCGGGCAAGCAGAGCCTGCCCCAGAGTGTTGTTGATCTTATGCGCTCCGGTATGGTTCAGGTCTTCCCGCTTCAGGTAGATTCTCGCGCCACCAAGTTTCTCACTCAGTCGTCGGGCGTAATACAGCGGGCTCGGCCGCCCCACGTAATCCTTAAGATACCCGTTGAGCTCTTCCCAGAACGCTCCATCCGCGCGGGCCTTGGCGTACTCCGCCTCGAGCTGATGGATCGCCTCCATCAACGTTTCCGGCACATATTGCCCCCCGTAGAGGCCGAATCGGCCATGGGTATCGGGGGATTGGCTCAAATCGACTTTCTCGCTGGTCATGGACGCTCCTTAGTGTGCGGTTGGATCGAAAAGGGGATTATACCCCGAATGGGGCTGCACACGAAACGTTCACAAGAGATTATCCATCCGCCATTTTGACGCGGGGTTATTCGATAACCCGCACCAGTTTCATCCCCTCGCGCCACCATGAACCCAGCACGGGGCAGGCCAGGCTCCTGCGGGCCAGGCCGCGGTTGGCCCGGCCGATGTCGAGCGTCGAGGTCACCGTTTCCTCCTGAAAAATCGAGGCTTCCTGCACGATTTGCCCGTCGGGAGCGATAATCCGGCTGTGACCGTGCGAGCCAGCCCATTCCGGAACGTTCGGAGCGACATCCGGGTTGGCCGGCGGGTTGGCATGTACCACCCAGACCGTATTCTCCATCGCCCGGGCCTGGATTTGAGCGCGGTAAGGATCGATCTTCGATTCGCTGATGATCCCCGACTCGGCCGAAATGTAAAACACCACCTGGGCCCCGACCATGACCGGAAGCCGAACCAGCTCCGGATAGCGTTCGTCGTGACAGATGATGATCGTACACATCACCCCGTCGATCTTGAACACCGACATATGATCGCCGGCGTCGGTAAAGTTGTCGGAAAGCTGGATTTTATGATAACGCTCGATCACCCGGCCGTCCGGAGCGAAAACCACTGCGGAGTTGAACAGCCGCCCGTCCTCGCGACTCGGCATGCCTACGACCGCATATACGTCGTTCGCCCGACAGGCCTCGCCGATCCGCTGCTCGGCAGCAGCCAGTTCCTCGGCGGTACGTTTGACCGACTCGCGGGTATACCCACTGACCGCGAACTCGGGAAACGCGACCACCCGCACCCCATCCTTCGCGCAGCGGGCGATGGATTCGACGATCTTGTTCAGGTTGGCCTCCATATCGGCATCCGACCGCATCTGCACCGCGGCCATCTTGAGCGTGCGGGCCGGCGCGGGCGTTTCCGCGGACTCCACCACTGCCGAAGACCAGCACAACAGCCCAATCGTTACCAGATTCCATCGCCTCAACATCATGATTTTCTCCTCAATCAAGTCATCGTCTCAATGTCCGTATTACATACCCGTTCCGCCGCTCTGGCCGTTCAGCACCGCATCGACGGCCGCGGCAACCGCCGCGTGCAGCCGTCCGCTGGTAGCAATGACACCCCGATTCCTCCGCAGCGTCCGCCCCTGCGAGAAATCCAGGGCCGCGCCGGTTACATCGCTCACCTGCCCGCCAGCCTCGGTAATGACCATCCAACCAGCCGCATGGTCCCATATCTTTTCCTCGTAATCCGCCCGGGTCGGCAGACGCAGATATATCGAAGCGTCTCCGCGGGCGACCGCCGCATACTTACATTGGCTGTCCATCCGCACCGGCGTGGCCGTCACCCCCATCCGCCGGGCGATTTCCGCGGCCTTACCGTGGGAACTGTGCCCCGCCTCCACCGACTCGCAGAACTTGGCCTGCGTCGCGTCGGCCACCTCGCTGACCCGGATAGGCTGTTCCCGCTCACCATCCAGCGGCCGCATCGTGGCCCCCTCGCCGCGAACCGCGACGAACAAACATCCGCATTCCCCCGACGGATCCCCGGCATCGACCGGCAGATTGGGGCAGCCCAACACGCCCAGCACCGGCCGGCCGTCCTCGATCAACGCCAACGCCACCACATACTGCTCGCCACGCAGGAACCCTTTTGTGCCATCGACCGGGTCCAGCGTCCAGAACCGCCCCGAACCGCCGCCGGCATAGTCGCCGTGATCGATGGCCGACAGGATGGCCCCCTCGTCGAGGTCCGGCAGGATAGATCGCACATGACCAACCACCTTGTCCCGGATGGCCGAGGCTTCCGGCCCGCGCAGGTCGGCGGATTCCTCCTCGCCGACCAGCGGATCTTCGGGGAAAGCCTGCCGCAACAGCCGACTCACCACCGCCTGGGCCCCGAAGTCCGCCACCGTTACCGGGGATTTATCCTTCTTGGCCAGCGTCTCGTCCGACACCAATTCCCGCCGCACCGCCTGGCACAGCCGACTCGCCTGTACAACGGCGGCCACCGCCACCTGCCGCTCCCGCTCGTAAGCCATGATATTCTCCTTCGAAAAAGCCCCCCCAGCGGGCCGACCGGCCGTGCCTGCCGATGCCGTCTTCCTTAAAAATGCACCTTTAACACGAAACACTTAATGGAGCAAAACTTAACGGCCGGGAAATTACCCTATACGTTGTCCCCACGCAATCCGCATGGAACGAATCGAGCCGACCGCTTATCCCCAGTTTTGCCGTCTTGAGGCAACTATTTACGGACTTAATTGTTGACCGACAGGAACTAGATAAAACCAAATAAGTTTGTTTAATCAAACCTGGACGCTTTGCCGTTCGTATAATAGTAATAACTTAAACTGACCGATTTCATGCCGCCAGGAGCTTTTCCAGGCGGCGGAGTACCGGACGTTCATGACTGACTTTGACCACATCGTTCACCGCCTCTCGCCAGACCGCGCGTTGCAGGTCGGCTT
>JAAYCU010000112.1 GCA_012729595.1 Phycisphaerales bacterium | reverse complement strand
TGGGGCCGCGGAACTTACTGGAAGTGGATCTGCTGGCTCTCGCGTCAGAGCCGCGCCGCAAAGCCGACATCGGGCAAACTCAGCTTCGCCTGCGCAAAATTCTACATTGCCCTCGACGGCGACGACCAGACCTTCGAGGCCGGCATTCAGATCGAACGCGCCTTGCTCGCCTCGGCTCCTGCGGACGAAGACCCCGCCCACGGCGGCGTACGCACGCAGGACGACTGGGATTTCTACAACCTCCTTCGCGGCATGCGAAAGGGCAGCCCCATTTACGAATTCATCGCCCGCCTTGTCGGCCGGGACGGCTTTACCGTCCGCACCGGGCCGTTTTCGCAGATGATTGAGAGTCGTGGCAGCAAGCCGCCCCCGGCCGCCCGCCTCAAGCGGTCGCTCCAGTCCATTCCGCCCGACGAGTGGGGCGGTTTCCAGGTTTGTTACGTCTTTCGTCGCCAGGATCTCATAGGCATGAGCGGGGACGATATTATCCAGACAATCCTGAGCATCTTTCACGAACTGGCCCCCCTCATGAACCGCCTGATGCCCACGCCCAGCCTCAAGCTCGATTCTCCCGATTGAGCTTGATTGAAGAAAACTTGAAGTAACCCGCCGACCGGTTATACTATGGGTCTTGGTTCGCCGCCTGTGGACCGTAAGGAGACGCCAATGCCTAACATCATGCAAGGCAACCTCGTAGCACGCAAAGAACAACGCTTCGCCATCGTCGTTTCACGCTTCAATGAGTTCATCTCCGCAAAGCTTCTTGGCGGAGCGCTTGACGCCCTGGCGCGCCATGGCGTTGAGGATGCCAACATTGACGTCCTCTGGGCGCCCGGCAGCTTCGAAATTCCGGTCGTCGCCCAGCGCGTGGCCGCAAGTGAGAAGTATGCCGCCGTCATCTGCCTGGGGGCGGTTATCCGCGGCGGCACGCCGCATTTCGATTATGTGGCCGCCGAGGTCTCCAAGGGCGTCGCCCAGGTCGGCATGAAGACCGGCGTGCCCTGCATCTTCGGAGTCATAACTACCGACACCATCGAACAGGCTATTGAACGTAGCGGAACCAAGGCGGGCAACAAGGGCGCCGATGCCGCTGTCAGCGCCATTGAAATGGCAAATCTGCTGGCACAGTTGTAATCGGAGAGTTGCGGGGGTATTACAGGCCGGCTCTTGTCCGCGCGAGGCCGGCCTTCTGTATTGCAGGGCGAAGGGATTTTTGACGGATATGTCCAAAAGAGAGCAGGCACGCGTGCTGGCTGTTCAGGCACTGTATCAGTGGGATTTACGCAGCGACGATTTCGCCGACCACGTGTCCGATTTCCTCGCCGAAAGCACGCAGGACAGCGAAGTTTACTTCTTTGCCCGAGAACTCACCCTCGGCGCCTGGAACGCACGCGAAAACGCCGACCGCATCATTCACGAGGCCGCCGTGCATTGGGAAGTTTCCAGAATGGCCGCCGTTGACCGCAATATTCTGCGGCTCGCAATTTTCGAACTCTCCGAACGCTTCGACATACCCG